>JBBSVF010000066.1:0-12745 GCA_038233745.1 Gemmatimonadales bacterium | reverse complement strand
GCCACCGCGCGCTGCGTCACGCGCCGCAGTGCCGCGTACTTCGGCGTGGCATCCCCAGCCTGCCAGGTGCGCGACACGAGCGAATCGAGCACCTCGGGCAGCGTGAGCATGTTGCTCCCCCGGGTCGCAAACGCCACCAGCCGCGCGACGCGCTCACGCTGCAGCATCCCGTCCACGATCATCTGCGCCAGCGTGCGCGCAGCGCCGAGCTCGTCGAAGGCGGGATCGGTGCGAGCACCGAACAGCTCATCCACCGGACTGTTGCTGTTGTTCACCGCCCCGCTGTACCCACTCGGCCGCGGTCCCAGCAGGTTCAGCACCGTATCGGGTATCGCCAGCTCGGCCGGCTGCAACTCGGCCAGCAGCGCCGACAGTGCCGCGCGCTGTTCAACGCCGCCAATGGGGTGCGTGGCCATCTGCCCATCCCCACGCACGGCGCTGGCGTACGTCATGCCGCCGAGAGTCTTCGTGACGCCGTTGAGAGCGAACCGGTGCCAGAAGTACAGGGGCGCCAGCCGCTCCTGCAGCGTGGCGACGGGTTCGCCCACGCGGATGTTGCGCAAGCCAAAGCGCGACATCGCCACGCGCCTCACCGCGGTCTGATGCTTCAGGAACTCCATCGGCGTGGTGGCGTCATCCCAGAGGCTCGTGCGCGGATCGCTCGCGAACTCGGGACGGGCATCGGCGTCGCCCAGGTAGAGGTAGCCCTTTCGCAGGCCTTCGCGCACGATGGCGTTCAGTGAATCCTGCTCAGTGCCCGGCGGGAAGATCCCGTACGCCCAGCGCACCGCCCACACGTCGTAATCGCCCGCAGCCGTCGTATACGCCGTGGCGATGTCGATGTCGCCACTGGGGGTGAGCCGCACGCGCGGTGCGGGATAGTCCATCACGCTGGAGCGATCGTAGGTGCTGGCGATGTAGTTGTGCGACATCCCCAGTGTGTGCCCCACCTCGTGAGCGCTCACCTGCCGCACGCGCGCCAGGACGAACGCGGTATCCGCCGCCGCAGCATCTGCACCCATCAGCGCGGCATACAGGTTGTAATCGGTCCGCGCACGATGTGAATCCATCCGCGCCATGCCCTTCAGGATCTCACCGGTGCGGGGGTCGCCCAACGAGCCGCCCACCGACCAGCCGCGCTCGTTGCGGTTCTCCCACTGCACAACGTTGTAGCGCGCATCCAGCGGATCCACGCTGTCCGGCAGGAACTCGGCGCGAAAGCCGCCACGGAGCCCGGCGCGATCGAACACGTCGCTCCAGAAGCGCACACCATCCAGCGTGGCCTGTTTTACCGGCGCGGGAATGCCGGGGTCGATGTAATACACGATCGGCTCGCGGATCGCCGAGTTCGGATCAGAGGGATTCACGCGCTCCAGACGATGACGTCCGATCCAGCGCTGCTCCAGCGCCGCCTGCAAGGGCTGTCCGTAATCCTTGAACGAGATCCCGAAGAACCCCACACGCGGATCGAGAGCGCGGGGCGTGTAGCCGGTGGGGAGCGGAAGCAACGAGAGATGCTGCCGCATGGTGAAGGCGCGGCCATCCGGAACGATGCGGTCCACGATGCCACCCGGGCGCCCCGTGGTGGTGAACGTCAGGGCGACGTCGATCTCCGTGTTCCCGGGATGTCCCTTTGTGTGATAGCGATCGATGCTCGAGCGATCCCGCGCGATGACATACGCGCCCTGATTCATGCGCGCGAGCGAGCTGGCAACGTCATTCCAGTCGCGGTACGCCACATCCGTGAGATCCACCAGCACCCGCCCGCCTTCCTCGGCCAGCACCGGCAGCGCTGCGACCGTGCTCTGCGGAAAGGCCTCGGTGATGGAGCGCTGATGCAGGCTGTCCGCGAGCGACGTGCGATACCCCGTGTTCTCGAAGGTCATGAGCACGCGATCGCCCTCGCGATCGAACCGCACGACCTGGTCGGCGCCGCTGGCGCCACGGTCCAGGCCAACGGGATTGGAGCCAAACCCCGTGGCGAGACTCGACCAGAACAAAGCGCGCGAGGTTCCACGCGGGAGTTCGGCGTAGAGTTTCCCCTGCTTGCCGTCCAGCCAGAGCGGGACGAATCCGTCGCGGCGCTCGAAGCCCGCGGTGCGCGTGGCGATCGTCTGCGGCCCCGTGGGAGTGGTCGACGAGGTCATCCCTCCCGACGACTGCGCAGCCATGCTGGCGGGAAGCACGAAAAGACCTGCCATCAGGCATCGGACAGCACGCGACATGAAAACTCCCTTGTCAGAGTAGATGTGTTCAGCGCTCATTGCTCACCATTCCGCGCAGTATTCCATTTCGTAGTCGAACAGCCTTCGCGGGCGCACCAGCTTCCTCCACGATCTTTCCACCGGAGTCGCCGTACTGGAGTCGCGCACTGAGTGTACGCGTTACACCCGCACGCTGCACCACGACCGGGTACGGTGTGCCCGCAGCGCGCCCCGCGAACCGAAAGCGGAACTTCGCACCGAAGTCCTGATCAGCCACCGGGATGTCACCGACACTCACCATCACGTCACCGGCCAGCACTCCCGCTATCGCCGCGGCGCCTCCCGCGGAGACATCCGCAACCATGATCGTCCCTCCGGCGCCGGGCCCTGTGTTCACACCGATGCGCGGTGTGCTGTCACTCACGAGCCGCAGGCCGATGGTGGCGAGCATCGTGGTCCACGGATACGGATCGCGCCCATCCACGTATTTGCGCTCGAAATCCTCGAATGAACGGCCTCCAGCCGCGCGGCTCACTGCACCCCACCACTCGTCGTGCGTGAAGCCCCGTCCCTGCCGGTAGGTGGCGCCGTACAACTCCCGCATCACGGTATCCAGAGAGTTCCGGTTGTTGCTCGCATCGCGGATCATGATGTCCAACATCAGTCCCGCCAGCGAGCCTTTGGGATAGTAGCTGTACCCGGTGCCATCAGTGGGATGGATCCAGGTGTTGAGCGAGGCATCCTCCAGCGCAAAGGGCACCGTGCCCGCAATCTCGCCGATCTTGCCAGCCACGAGCGCGTAGAATCCGGGGACGTCCACCACACCTCCTCGCACCTCCGCGAGATCGGCGTAGTAGTCGGTGATCCCCTCGCTCACCCACAGCCAGGGCGTGGGCTGCTCCCTGTCGTAGTGGTACGGCACCATGTCCGCCGGGCGCAGCCGCTTCACATTCCACGAGTGAAAGATCTCGTGAGCGTAGAGCGACGGCTGGAAGTCCGAGCCCACGAGATCCGGCGAGCCGATGTCCACATGCGAGCTCGCGTGCTCAAGGCCACTCGCTCCCTGGAAGGTGGAATCGATGATCTGCATCACCGTGTAGTTCGCCCACGGCGCCTCACCGAACACCGCCACCTCCGGCGGAATCACCCGCTTGAGCTGCTCCCACACCTCCGCTCGGCGCTCCCTTGCCACGCTCCCCATTGGATAAGTCGCCAGTCGAACAGTCTTGCCCGAGATCGACGCGCTGTCGAAATCGAAGCGGCCCATGAACACCGGGTTGTCCACCAGCTCGTGATACGAGGTGGACGCGAACTGCCGAGCACCGGTGCTTGTGAGTCCGGTGGCAATTCGGAACTCGGGCTCTGTCACGATCCGCACGGTGGACGCGAACTCCAGTGGACGGCCTTCGGGATACATGAACACCGTGGTGCCGTTGAACAGCGCGAAGTCCGGACGTGTCCATGCCATCGCATTGTCGAGCGAATCGGCGGCCACGTCATACGTCAGCCGCACTGACCCGGCCCCAGTGGGTATCAGCCGCCAGGTGTCGTAATCCACCTTGTCCCACCGCAGCGGAACTCCATTCTGCGTGGGCCGAAAGCCGCTCACCCAGCGCGCGAAGTTGGAGATCTCGTATGCGCCGGGAGTCCAGGCCGGCAGTGACAGCAGCACCGGTGCCGTTCCGGCGACGTCGAAGCTGGTGGTCACATGCAGGCGGTGTGCTGCCAGCGCCGCACGATCTGCCGAAATCTCGTAGCCCACGTTGGTGACCGGCGCGGACTGCTGCGCCTGCAGGGAGGCAGCGGCACACAGAGCAACGGCGGCAAGAAGACGATTCATCACAGGAATCTGCGGGGTGCGTGACTACGGCAACGACGGAAACTGGAGTGAGAATGGATTCTACCTGCCGAACCCGCAACTGGCGCCCCCGGAGCACGAGTCCGCATATTCGACGGCTCCGGCCCGCCCCTCCCGCCCACTGCTCCCTCATGACGACGCCCGACACGACGTCTTCACCGGCATTCACGCCGTATGTGTCCCCCAGCGAATCGCCCCGCGAGCTGAGCATCGGCGCCCTGATCCTCGGCGTCCTGCTCGGTCTGGTGTTCGCCGCGTCGAGCATCTACCTGGCGCTCAAGGTGAGCCTCACGGTGAGCGCCAGCATCCCCATCGCGGTGCTCTCCATCACGATCTTCCGGTACATCTCGCGCGCATTCGGGGGGCAGCCCGCAACGATCCTGCAGAACAACATGGTGCAGACGACAGGGTCCGCCGGTGAATCCATCGCCGCCGGGATCGCCTTCACGCTGCCCGCGCTGCTGCTGCTGGGCTACGAGCTGCCGTGGACCACGGTGACGGCCATTGGCGTGATCGGCGGAGTGCTGGGGGTGCTCTTCCTGGTGCCCCTTCGCCGCAGTCTCATCGTGAAGGAACATGGTTCGCTCAAGTATCCGGAGGGCACGGCGTGCGCGCAGGTGCTCATCGTGGGCGAGGAGCGTGGCGCGCAGGCCCGCACGGTGTTCATGGGCTTCGGACTCGGTGCGGTCTACAAGCTGCTGAATGGCGGGTTGCACATGTTCCTGGAAGTGCCGAAGCGTGCCTTCACGCGCGTGCTCGCGAGCGGACAGACGCAGCTCTTCGGTGAGATGCAGGCGGAGATCAGCCCCGAGCTCACCGGCGTGGGCTACATCATTGGCCCGCGCATCGCCGGATACCTCTTCGCAGGCGGAGTGCTCTCCTTCTTCTGCCTCATCCCTGCCATCAAGCTGTTCGGTGCGGGGCTCGCCGAGCCGATCTTTCCCGCCACCACGCTCATCCGCGACATGTCTGCCATGGACGTGCGCTCCAAGTACGTGTACTACATCGGCGCCGGTGCGGTGACGATGGCCGGCTTGATCAGCCTGGCCCGCACACTCCCCACCATCTGGGGTGCGCTGGTCTCGGGGCTCGGTGACTTCCGCGGCACCAAGGGGGGCGACGCCGTGATCCGCACCGACCGCGACCTGCCGATGGGCGTGGTGCTCGTGGGAACGCTGCTCTGCATCGTGGCAATGGTGGTGCTTCCGCAGATCGGCATCAACCTCATCGGTGCCATTCTCGCGGTGTTCTTCGCCTTCCTCTTCGTCACCGTCTCCAGCCGCATCACTGGGCAGATCGGTTCGTCGGCCAATCCGGTGTCGGGGATGACGGTGGCCACCCTGCTTCTCACGTCGCTCATGTTCCTGGCGGTGGGCTGGGTGGGCATCGAGCATCGCGTGCTCGCCCTGTCCATTGGCGGGGTGGTGTGTGTGGCCGCATCCACGGCGGGCGCCACCTCGCAGGATCTCAAGACAGGCTTCCTCGTGGGCGCAACACCACGCTCACAGCAGATCGGCCTGCTCGTGGGGGTCACGGCGAGTGCGCTGCTGGTGGGTGGCATCATCCAGTTCCTGAACGACGCGAAAACCACGATCGTCCCCAAGAGTTATCCTGGCGTGCAGGTCTCGGTGATCGAGCAGGGACAGCGATTCGCGCTCGCCGGTGGACGCATGGTGCCGGCCGCCGAGGCGGCGAGTGCACCCAGCTATCGCGTGGGGCGGCTGTACGAGCAGACCGGCCTCGCACTCGCCGGCAAGTATCTCGTGGATGACGCAGGGAGCATCGCGTACGTGGTGGATCCCGGTGTGGGTGGCCACGAGCCGAAGAACTACGACGGGCGGGTGATCGAGAAGCTGGATTCGCCGAAGGCGCAGATCATGGCGCTGGTGGTGGACGGCATCCTCACGCAGAAGCTGCCGTGGGGACTCATCCTCATCGGCGCCTTCCTCGCCATTGCCATGGAGCTCGTGGGCATCGCCTCACTCCCGGTGGCGGTGGGAGTGTATCTCCCGATCTCGACGTCGGCCACGATGTTCATGGGTGGCCTCCTGCGCTGGCTGGTGGATCGGCGCCTCAATCCTGCGGCTCGCGAGAGTGCTGACGCCGACTCGGGTCCCGGGGTCCTCTTCTCGTCGGGGCTCATCGCCGGCGGCGCCATCATGGGCGTGCTCCTCGCTGGCCTGGCGGCTCGTCACCTCGACGAGCGCTTCAACCTTGGGCCTGCCCTCGGAAATCTCTCCACCAGCAATGTGGCGTCGATGATCGCGTATGTGGTGCTGCTCGCCATTCCGGTGTATCTGGTGGGACGACGCACGGACACCACCGATCTCTGAGCGCGAGCGCATGATGCATGGGCGATGGCTTCCTGCATGCCTGATCGCGCTGCTTGCCGGCGTGGCGCACGCGCAGGCGCCATCGGCCGCCTCGCTCACCGGTGTGGTGCGCGACTCCACTGGCCGCGCGGTGCCTGCAGTGGAGATTCGGCTGGACGCATTGGCGCTGAGAACCCGCACAGACGACTCCGGCGCATTCCGCTTCTCCGGGCTGCCAGCGGGTCGACATGCGATTCTCGCCCGCCGTATGGGCTTTATTCCCGACTCGGGCACCATTATGCTGCACGCCGGCCGCCACGCGTCCATCGTCATCCGGCTTCGCCAACTCGCGACCACCCTCGACGGCGTGCTCGTGCTCGACGACTATGACGCGCGCTCACGTCGCCTGCTCAGTGGCTTCTGGCATCGGCGCGACATTGGACAGGGGCACTACTTCACGCGCGACGAGATCGAGGAGCGTGATCCCCACTCGTTCGTCGATCTGCTTCGCGCGGTGCCAGGCGTTCGGGTTTCCAGCGGATCGGGCGTCCGCTTCTACCGGGACGCTGGCCGAGCTGACTGTCCGCCCCAGTTCGTGGTGGATGGCGTTCGCATCGAGAACGGTTCACCCGAGGAGTTCTCTCCCACCGATCTCGAGGCCGTGGAGGTCTACGCCGGCGCCGCCACCACACCCCCCGAATTCGCACCGCGCTTTCGCACCCGCACCTGCGGCGTGATCGTGATCTGGACGCGGATCCCCGGGTGATCCGGTCACCGTTCCTTGAAGTCTCAACCATTCAGCCCACCATCATGATTCGACAGTCGCTCGTTCTCCTCGCCGCCCTCGCCGGCACGCTGCACGCGCAGGCCCCCCGCCCCGCCGACCTGATCGTCACCAACGCCCGCATCTACACGGTGGACGACACTCGGCCCGTGGTCTCTGCGATGGCTATCCGTGACGGACGCGTGGCGTTCGCCGGCAGCGAGCGCGAAGCACTCGCGTTGCGTGGCGCCTCCACCCGGATGCTCGACCTTGGGGGACGCACGGTGATCCCAGGCATGGTGGACGCGCATGCGCATCTGCTGGGGCTCGGGATGTCACTCACGAGTGTGAATCTCGTGGGCACACGCTCGTACGCGGAGGTGATTGCCCGCGTCGTGGAGCGTGCACGCACCGCACCTGCGGGGCAGTGGATCCGCGGGCGTGGATGGGACCAGAACCAGTGGGGCGACACGCGCTTTCCCTCGCACGAGGCGCTCACGCGCGAGACGCCGAACAACCCGGTGGTGCTGGAGCGCGTTGACGGACATGCGCTCGTGGCCAATGCCGCCGCCATGCGCGCCGCCGGCATTACCGCCGCCACGAAGGATCCCAGCGGCGGCCGGATCGAACGTACTGCTTCCGGCGAGCCTACTGGCGTCTTCATCGACAATGCCCAGGGGCTGGTGGACAGGGCGTCTCCCTCCACGTCGCGCGAGGAGGTTCGCAGCGCCCTCACCGCCGCCATCGCCGAGGCGCATCGCTACGGGCTGGTGGGCATTCACGACGCCGGAGAATCGCGCGCCGTGATCGACCTCATGGAGGAGATGGCGAAGTCAGGCGCCCTGCCCTTCCGCCTCTACGTGATGATCGGCGACGACAGCGCCGCGATTGCTCACTACTTCGAGCGTGGGCCTCAGAGCGGGCTGTACGATAATCACCTGTGGATCCGCTCCATCAAGCTCTACGCCGATGGCGCACTGGGCTCGCGCGGAGCAGCGCTCCTCGAGCCCTACTCCGACGATCCGAACAACAACGGACTGCTGGTGTCCGCCCCCGCTCACATCCAGGACGTGGCCCGCCGCGCCCTTGCGCAGGGTTTCCAGGTGAACACCCACGCCATCGGCGATCGCGGCAATCGCGTGGTGCTCGACGCCTACGATGCCGCCCTCCGCGCGCGTCCCACCGCCGATCACCGCTTTCGCGTGGAGCACGCGCAGATCCTCAACCATGCAGACATTCCGCGATTCGCCGAGCTGGGGGTGATTCCCTCGATGCAGGCAGTGCATCAGTCCAGCGACATGTACTGGGCGGGAACGCGGCTTGGCGTCGCGCGGCTGCTGGGTGCGTACGCCTGGCGTTCACTGCTCGCCACCGGCGCCGTGATCCCGAATGGGAGCGACTTCCCTGTGGAGGCCGTGAACCCGCTGCTGAGCTTCCACAGCGCGGTGTCGCGTCAGGACGCGGCGAACTGGCCCGCCGGCGGCTGGCTTCCCGAGCAGCGGATGACGCGTGACGAAGCGCTCAAGTCCATGACGATCTGGCCGGCCTTCGCCGCCTTTCAGGAGCAGATCATGGGCTCGCTCTCGGCGGGAAAGCTCGCCGATTTCGTGGTGCTCGATCGCGATATCATGACGGTGTCCGAGCAGGATATCGTGGGCACGCAGGTGCTCTCCACATGGATCGGGGGACGCGCCGTATACGAGCGCAGGTGACAGCCCATCGAACTGTCTCCCTGCTCAGGCAGTAAACCAGATGCGCACCGAGACGAGCAGGAGGAACACGGCGAAGGCTCGCTTTGCCGTGGTAGGATTGAGCGTCTGACCCATACGCGCCCCGAAGTACGCTCCCACGAACAGCCCGAGGGCGATCAACAGCCCCGCCGTCATGTTGATATGTCCATTGCGGTAGTACTGCCAGGCACCGAGCGCGCCCACGGGGAGCAGCAGCGAGGCGAGCGAGGTGCCGGTGGCGGTGGAAAACTCCATCTTCGCGAAGAAGAGCAACGCGGGAACGATGAGGATACCTCCGCCGATTCCGAAGACTCCGGAAAGGAGTCCGGCGGCGAGTCCGATGGCGAGATAGATGGCTGGCATGCGCAGGATGCTGTGAAGATTCTCCGCTGAACGCAATACGCCGGATGTGTTTGCGTATTTTTGTCTTCCTTACCTGACTGGCGGGCGATAGGATTACCGGGAATCGCCTGTGCTCACTTTGCCCGCCCCCCCGCCGATGATCAGCCAGCCCTCGCTCGCCTTCCTCAAGCGTCTGCTCGACGCCCCCGCACCGTCGGGCTTCGAGACCGCTGCCGCGCGCGCCTGGCGGACGGAGGCGGAGACCTTCGCCGACAAGGTATCGGTGGACGTCGCCGGCAACAGCATGGCCGAGGTGAACCCCGGGGGATACCCCACGATCATGCTCGATGGTCATATCGACGAGATTGGCGTGATCGTGCAGTACATCGATGATGACGGATACGTCTACATCGCCCCGATCGGCGGTTGGGACCCGCAGGTGCTCGTGGGGCAGCGCATCCGCTTCCAGGGCAACGACGGCGACGTGATGGGCGTGGTGGGCAAGAAGCCCATTCATCTCATGAAGGCCGACGATCGCGAGCACGCCAGCAAGTTCTCCGACCTCTGGGTGGACATCGGCGCCATGAAGAGGGCGGAGGCCGAGGAGCGGTTGAGCATCGGCGATCCGGGGGTGGTGGACTCACGCACGCTGGATTTCCCGAACGACCGCATCGTCTCTCGCTCCATCGACGATCGCATCGGAGCGTTCATCGTGCTGGAGGCCCTGCGACGCTACGCCGACAAGCCGGGCGAGGCCCGCGTGGTGGCGGCAGCGACGACGCAGGAGGAGATCGCCTGGCATGGCGGAGGGGCTCTGGTGTGCGCCCATTGCATCAACCCGCAGGTAGCCCTCGTGGTGGACGTCACCTTCGCCACCGATCATCCGAATATCGAGAAGAAGGAGATCGGCGAGCACAAGATGGGAGGGGGGCCGATCATCAGCCGAGGCGCACTCATCTCACCAGTGGTGATGCGGATGCTCAAGGACACGGCAAAGAAGCACGAGATCGCCTACGCCGTCCATGCCGTTGGGCGCGATACCTCCACGAACGCCGACGCGATCCACATCGCTCGCGAAGGCGTCGCGACCGGCCTCGTATCCATCCCCAACCGCTACATGCATTCCCCCAACGAGATGGTGTCGCTGCTGGATGTGGACGCCGCCGCCACACTCATCGCGGAGTTCTGCCGCACCGTCACCCGCGAGACGGACTTCACGGCGCGGTAAGACGCGCGATGCGGCCGAGGGCAAAGACGGCAGCCTCGCGCACATCGGCATCGCGGTCGGCCTCCAGCGAGCGCAGCATCTCCATGGCCTCGTCCGTGCGCGCCTCGGCGAGCCCCTGCACCGCGCCCACCCGTACGGCGGTGGTCTTCTTCCGGAATAGTCCGCGCTCCGGTTCGGCGACTCGCAGCAACCGCTGAACCGACTCCACGGTGGCCAGCCGGCCAAGCGCCACCATGAACGCCGCCTGCACCTCATCGTCGCGCTCCACATCGAGGGCACGGAGCAATGTGCTGGCCGAGCGCACATCCTTGCGCGTCACAAGCGCCGCGGCGGCCTCCATGCGGAGCTGCGGAATGGGATCACGAAGTCCCTCCTGGATCGCCTGCATCGCGCGCGGCGTGCCCAGGCGCATCAGCGCGGCGGTGGCACTTCGCCGAACCCGCTCATCCTCGTGCTTCAACAAATCGGTGAGGGGCACTTCCGCCTCCCGTGCCTGCATTTCACCCAGGAGATCCGCCGCGTTGCGAGCCACGAACCAGCGCGAGTCGCCGAGCATGTGCAGCAGCGTGGGCACTCCGGACTGCAGCAGCAGCAACACGTCGAAATAGACTCGGCGGTCGGTGTGACCAGCGACGGTGCCGATCTGTTCCACGAGCACGTCGACACCGTCCTCACCCGCACGGGTGATGATGGTCACCAGACGGTCGCGCTCCTCAGGGCGATGAGGAAGTTGGGTCACGACTGCGCGCAGCAGCGAAGGCCGCGCGAGCCGGCGAAGGGCCAGCCCGATCACGCGACGCGCGTCGCTGTCGGTCGCGAGACCTTCGCGCCCGCCCACGCGCCAGAGAATGTCGGAAATGACGGATGAGCGGCCATCCGCCGCGGCCTGATCCGCCAGTGTGACGAGGTCGTCGAGCGTCCGCGTCATAACGCTCACGTCGAGCGTGGTGTCGAGGAGGTGGAGCAGCTCCTCGTGCGTGCCGGTGGGCGCGCGTGCGGCCGCGAACTGCTCGAACAGACCTCCGCGATGCCCTGCGCCGCTGTCGCCCGAAGGAATGGCCATCGTGGCCCGCGGCGTGGGACGCGCGGGGGTGACGTCGATCTCCTCGAGCACATCGCCGAAGCCAAGTTCGGGCAGTCCAGCCGGCGTGATCGCATCGTGCGGGTTCGCGATGAAGTGCACGGTGGTGGCGCCAAGGGCCTCCAGTTGAGCGACCCCGCTGGCGGCACTCCCTGCGCCCGTAGCCGCAGCGAGGATGCGGGCGCTGCCGAGCAGGTCGCCTGGCGTCGCAGCCCGGTCGATCCGGACGCTCGCCAACCCGTGCGCCTGCATCCCACGTCGGAGCTCCGGAACTCCGGTAACCGCATTCGCGATCAGCGTTCCATCCGCCGCCAGTCCCGCGTCGGACCGCGTGAGCTCCACCCCGCCGTCACGAAGCAGCATGACCAGCGCGCGCAGTGCCGCCTTCTGTTCGTCGATCTGAGCCGGATCGGTCACCAGCAGTCCCACGAGGCGAGCAAAGTGACGAGCCAGGGGCGCTGTGTGATCCATGTGTACCCGGTAATGACAACGACATCGTTGTCAGTGCGGTGAAAGTTAGTCTTTCGCGACATCCTCCGGGCGCGAGCGCCGCTTCATTCCGGGCCGGTTGGCGTTACCCTTCTATCATGCCGTCCACCCGAGTCTCCCGCAACCACGCTCTCCTGCTGTCCATCGCCGCACTCCTGAGCGCTGGATGCCGGAGTACCGTTCCCGCACTCGACCCGCAGCCGGTTGCGGCGGACGATCGCATTCTCGCCGACGTGGCATGGTTGGCGGACGCCCAGCGCGAGGGCCGCGCAACGGGGACACCCGGCAACGACTCGGCGGCCGCGTACATCGCGAGACGCTTCGGGACACTTGGTCTCGTTCCGCTTACCGTGGATACCGCGCGGGCCGAGTGCCGCGTGGCCGTTCCACCCTCGGAGTGCCGGACATTCCTCCAGCCCTTCGTGGCGCGTGGCGTTGAACTGGTGCATGCCGGGCGTCCTGATGGTGTGCGGTCGCAGAATGTGATTGCCCTGATCCCCGGCAGCGATCCGGCGCTGCGCGGACAGTATCTGGTGGTCGGCGCGCATTATGACCATCTGGGGCGCTCCACTGCGGGCGCGATGGATCCCGAAGCACGGAGCGCCATTCGCAACGGCGCGGACGACAACGCTTCGGGAACTGCAGCAGTGCTGGAACTGGCTCGCCGTCTCGCGGCGGCGGCGCCACGTCGCAGCGTCATTCTGGCGGCATTCACCGGCGAGGAACTCGGTCTCCTGG
>JBBSVF010000065.1:0-12795 GCA_038233745.1 Gemmatimonadales bacterium | reverse complement strand
AGAGGCGCCGGTCGGAATCGAACCGACGAATAGCAGATTTGCAGTCTGCCGCCTTACCACTTGGCCACGGCGCCGTGCCTCAAAGCTAATCCCTCCCCTCCCCGCTACAAGGCGCGGAGCGCTACCTCACCCCCGCGCGGCGCGCCTCTTGAATCCTCACCCCGCATGACCGACATCACTCCTCCACCCAGCATTCCGCCAGCATCACCGCCGCCCGACTCGTCAGGCTTCGAGCGCCGCGAACGCTCGCGCAGCCACTTCGCGCTGCTCTGGAACATTGTCTTCGGCTCGCTCCGTCGCATCGGGCTGCACGCTCACGGATTCTACACCATCGTCGGCATCTTCCTGGTAGCCGGCATATCCCTCGGCGCCGTGGCCACCCTTGGTTTTGCCGCGCTGGCGGAGCAGGTGCGCGAAGGTACCACCCAGGCCTTCGATGTCTCGGTGCTGGAGTGGCTGCACGCCCATCAGAGCCCCAGGCTCACCGCTCTCATGGTCGAGATGACCTATCTCGGAACGGGAACGGTGGTCCTGGCGATCGTCGTGGTGGCGTCACTCTTCCTCTGGCACACGGAGCACAAGCACTCGGCGCGCCTGCTGCTGGCCACCACCGCTGGCAACATCCTGCTCAACGGGATGCTCAAGCTCATGTTTCACCGCGCGCGCCCGTCGGTATTCGAGTGGGAGACGCACGTCGCCAGCTCGTCGTTTCCGTCAGGTCACGCCATGAGCGCCACAGTAGTCTACGGCACCGTGGCGTATCTGGTGATTCGCCTGCAGAAGCACATGTGGGCCAAGGTCACCACCTTCGTCTGTACCGTCCTCCTCATCCTCCTGATCTGCGTCACCCGTCTCTACCTGGGTGTTCACTATCCCTCGGATGTGCTGGGCGGCATCATCGTCGGGCTGGCGTGGGCGGGATTCTGCATGGCGACGCTGGAGGCGTCGCTCGTGATCGCGCGTCGCCGATCTCAGCCGGATCTGGTCGAGGAGAAGCAGGCTCCCGGAGAACTGGCGTCGCACTGAGCGACCTTCTGAGCGACGACCGAGCGGCGACCGAGCGGCGACCGAGCGGGGCACTGCCCGGACCGGTTCGGGCGCCGACGTCGCAGGTGGGTGCGCTGCATCTGCTGCTCTTGCCAAATTTGGCAAGAGCGTATCTCGAAGCCCGAGCGGACTTCTTGCCAAATTTGGCAAGAGCGTGTGTTGAAGCATGAGCCGCCCTCGCCTCGTACCTAAGCCGCTCAGCGACAAAACGGGGAAGCTCCATCAGAGCTTCCCCGTTCCGTACGTCGCCTCGCCAACACCTCGCAGTTACAGCGTCGTAGTCCCCACGATGATCGGCACCGTCGTCGGCTGCGCACTGCCCGCCACGGGCTCGTCAGTCACCGCCACAGCGGCAAGTGAGCCGGCGGGCAGCTCGTACGTCGCCCTCACGAGCGCATCGCCCGTGGCATCCGGTGCGAATACTCCTGCGCTGATCTTGGCCGAGGGCGTTACCAGCCAAAGCTGATAGCAGCGCCCCAGTTTCGGCTGCGGTAGGCCATGCGCCACGAAGGTCCACGCGTTCACCGATTGATCCCAGAACATCCGCGCCGAGGGCGCCTGTGTTCCGGTGGACGCCAGCGTCACTACCTGCACCTGCGCCCCGGTAAGCTGCGCCAGCAACCGGTCGCGATCCTCAACCACCCCACGAAGCGAGTCTGCAGCCGCCACCGATCGCGCGCGCTCGCCCTGCGACTCCTGCACGGATGCCACGAGATCCCGCCGCGACGCGCGCTCGCGCATCAACAGGCCGACACTCGCCACCGCCACGATGCCCGCCGCCAGTGCCATCCATCCCGGAACGCCGCCGCGACTGCTGCGCCCCACGTCCGACCGAACAGCGCGCGCCCGATCCAGCGGAATCACATCTGCATCGTCAACCGCCACGGCGATCGGCGGCGTGCTGCGCTTCTGCGCCTCGACACGCTCATGCAGCCGCGCCCGAATGCGCTCGCGCTGCGCGTCCGACATGGGCAGCGGATCCACCACGTACAGGAGTTGCGCCGCATCGCGGCGCAGTCGCGCCAGCTCGGCCGTGCACAGCGTGCACCCCACGACATGCGCGAGCACCGCGGCGCGATCGATGGCATCGAGCACGTCGAGCGAGAGCCCGGAGAGCTCCTGCGTCGCCTCCTCGTGTGTCATCGCTGCTCTCATCGCACGTCCTCATGCAGGATCTCAAGCCTGTCCCGCAACTTCTGCATGGCCAGACGCATTCGTGTCTTGACGGTGCCGAGCGGTTGCCCGGTGTGATCGGCGATCTCGGACTGACTGAGTCCACCGTAGTATCCCAACTCAAGCGCCTGGCGCTGCTCATCCGGCAGCGAGGCCAGTGCGTCGCGCACGATGGCGCGTCGCTCCGACACTTCAACATCCCGCCCCGGATCGCTCGAGGACACCTGCATCGAAACCTGTCCATCGAACCCGGTCTCCAGCGGATCTTCGCGCAGCCGGCGAACGGCCCGCACCCGATCCAACGCGCGACTTCTTGCTATCGTGAGGAGCCAGGTCTGCACAGAGCCTCGGCCCTCCGCATAACGATCGGCCTGACGCCACGCCTGGAAAAAGGCTTCCTCAACCACCGAATCCACATCCTCGCGCTCACGCAGCACCCGCACGACCACCGCATGCACCATCGCATGCCATCGGTCGTACAAAACCCCGAGCGCCTGCTCATCCCCGGCCGCCATCCGCTTCAACAAGAGGGCATCGCCCTCTGCGTCCGGAATGGCTCCGTCTGTATTGGAGTACGGCGGAACTGATGTTGGTGGATTCATCTGTCGCGAAAGCTATCCTTTCGTGCATTCGCCCCGCAAACCGCGCCCGTTCATTCCATGCCCGTGCCTGACTCGATCACACCCCCTCCCAGGCGCGACGCATACGCGGCACTCCGACACCGCGAATTCCGCTGGTATATCATCAGCCTCTTCGCGATGACGCTCGGTACCCAGATCCAGGCCGTGATCGTGGGATGGCAGGTGTACGACATCACTCACGACCCGCTGTCGCTGGGTTTGATCGGTCTCGCCGAGGCACTCCCCTTCATCGCGATCGCACTCCCCTCCGGCTACGTGGCCGATCGCTGGAACCGGCGCGCGATCTCCGTGGCCGCCCTCTTCGTGCTCACACTCTGCGCCGCCTTCTTCCTCTGGCTCAGCGCGCGTCCGGGTGGCCTCGGCGCGCATGGCATCGCGCCGATCTACGCGGTGATCTTCGTCAGCGGGGTCGCCCGCAGCTTTCTCCAGCCGGCACGACAGGCGCTCGGCGCCGAGATCATTCCGCGCGCCATGTACGAGAATGCAATCGCGTGGAGAAGCAGCAGCTGGCAGACCGGCGCCGTGGTGGGTCCCGCACTCGGCGGACTGCTTTACGGATTCGCCGGACCCGTGTCCGCCTATGGCGCCGACGTCATCCTGATGGTCGTGGCCCTCATCGGCTTCATCACCATCCAGTACACCCCCGCCGCACGCGTGATGGTGGAGGGCTCCATGGTCACCGGACTCGTGACCGGCCTCCGGTTCGTCTGGCGCGAGCCAGTGATCCTCGGCGCCCTCTCGCTGGATCTGTTCTCGGTGTTCCTGGGCGGCTCCGAGGCGCTGCTGCCCGTATTCGCCAATGAAATCCTGCACGTGGGTCCACAGGGACTCGGCATCCTTCGTGCTGCCCCGGCCGTGGGCGCGGTTCTGATGGGCGTCATCATCGCGCACCGCGCGCCGTTCCGCCACGCTGGACGCACGATGCTGGTGGCGGTCGCGGTCTTCGCCATGGCGATCGTCGGTTTCGGACTCTCGCGAAGCTTCTATCTCTCGCTGTTCCTGCTCGCGGCCAGCGGCATGGCAGACAATGTGAGTGTCGTCATTCGGTCCACCCTGCTTCAGATGCTCACCCCCCCAGAGATGCTCGGGCGGGTCTCGGCGGTGAATTCCGTGTTCATCGGCTCGTCGAACGAGCTGGGAGCCTTCGAGAGCGGGGTGGCCGCACGGTTGCTGGGCCCGGTGCGCGCAGTAGTCCTGGGCGGCTTGGCCTCGCTGTTCGTGGTAGGGCTCACCGCCCGTCTGGTGCCGCGATTAAGAAAGTTGAAGTCCATTTCGGATTCTTGACGTTTTCGCACGAAAATATCGTCCATATTGTAATTTTTGACTATTAGCATGATGTTTTGACACAACTTCGTGCTAGATTTGCAAATCGTACAACACACCGGCTACCAGTGGCTACCTCATCATGACCTCCTTCTCCAACTCCAACCGCCAGTCCTCGCTTCGCGATCTCGCCACGCGCACTCCGGTCACCGATCGGCAGGATGCCGGAGAGATCGTCCCCACGTCGTCCTACTTTGGCATCAATACCTTCGGCGCGCGTCAGATGCGCGACAAGCTGCCCAAGGAAGTGGCAGTCAAGCTTGCGGCCGCCATCCGGCACGGAAAGAAGCTCGATGTGGAAGTAGCGCCCACGGTGGCCAAGGTGATCCGCGACTGGGCCATCAGCCGCGGCGTGACGCACTTCACTCACTGGTTCCAGCCGCAGACGGGGCTCACCGCCGAGAAGCATGACGCCTTCCTGAGCTTCGATGACAACCGGCAGCCGATGGAGTCATTCTCGGCGGCCCAGCTCATCCAGAGCGAGCCCGACGCCTCGAGCTTTCCCTCCGGCGGCCTGCGCGCCACATGGGAAGCCCGCGGCTATACCGCATGGAATCCGGCGAGCCCCGTGTTCATCGTGGAGTCTGCTGGCTCACGCACCCTGTGCATCCCTTCGGTGTTCATCGGCTACAACGGGGAAGCGCTCGACGAGATGACCCCGCTCCTTCGCAGCTCGGACGCCCTCTCGGCCAAGGCCATCGACATGCTCACGCTGCTGGGCGACACGGGCGTGCAGCGCGTCTACACGACCATGGGCGCCGAACAGGAGTATTTCCTGATCGACCGCGGGCACTTCGCGTTGCGACCTGATCTCGTGATGTCCGGACGCTCGCTCGTGGGTGCGCCACCGCCGCGCGGGCAGCAGCTCGAGGATCACTATTTCGGCGGCATTCCGGAGCGGATTCAGGCGTGCATCGCCGAGGTGGAGCATGAGCTGTACAAACTCGGCGTCCCGATCATCACGCGGCACAACGAGGTGGCGCCCAGCCAGTTCGAGATGGCACCGATGTTCGAGGAAACCGACATCGCGGTGGATCACAACCAGCTCGTGATGGCAACGCTCCGCAAGGTGGCGCTGCGTCACAACCTGCAGGCGGTGTTGCACGAGAAGCCCTTCGCCGGCATCAACGGCTCCGGCAAGCACTGCAACTGGGCACTCTCAATCTCGGCCGACAACCCGGACCTGGATGGCATCAATCTTCTGAAGCCCGGGACGACGCCGCATCAGAACATCCGCTTCCTCGTCTTCCTCGCCGCAGTGCTCAAGGCGGTGCACCGCCACGCGGGATTGCTGCGCGCCGGCATCGCGTCGAGCGGCAACGAACATCGGCTGGGTGCCAACGAGGCTCCGCCGGCGATCATCTCGGTGTTCATGGGACAGATGCTCACGCGGGTTATCGAAGCCATCGCCGAGGGCAAGAGTTCCGCGAACGCCGCGCAGCAGATGATGAAGCTCGGCGTCGATCGGTTGCCCGAGATCGAGAAGGACAACACCGATCGCAACCGCACGTCGCCCTTTGCCTTCACGGGAAACAAGTTCGAGTTCCGCGCCGTGGGTTCGTCGGCGTCCATCGCCTTCCCGATCGTGCTCCTGAACGCAGCGGTCGCTGAAGCGCTGGGCGAGATGTCCGAGGAGATTCGCAGTAACATGAAGCGCGGCAAGAGCGTGGAGGATGTCGTGCTCGGCGTCGTCCGCGAGGCCTTCAAGGAGAGCGCCGCGATCCGGTTCGAGGGCAACAACTACTCGGACGAATGGGTGAAGGAAGCCGAGCGGCGCGGTCTGCTGAACCTGCGGCGTTCACCCGAGGCGCTGGAGCAGCTCAACACGAAGCAGTCGCGAGCGCTGCTCACGAAGCTCAACATCTTCACGAAGGCGGAGCTCGAGAGCCGGTACCACGTGCGCCTGGAGCGGTACGTGAAGGACATGCTCATCGAGATGCACACACTGAAGGAGATGGTGGACACCATCATTCTCCCTGCAGCGTTCTCCTATTCCGGTTCCCTGGCCGCGTCGGCGTCTCATGCGGCGTCGGCGGGGATCAAGAGCATTCCGCAGGTGGAGGCAGCCAACGAGATCGGCGACATGATCAAGTCGCTGCGAAAGGGGCGCGCAACGCTCGCCGCGGTGATTGACAAGGCAGAAGGGATGCACGATGACATAGCCAAGCAGGCGAAGCTCGTGACAAACGACGGCGCTGAGGCCATGGCGGCCGTGCGCGATTGTTCAGATGCGCTGGAGCTGACCGTGGCCGATGAGCTGTGGCCGCTGCCCAAGTACCGCGAGATGCTGTTCCCCGTGTAGTCTTTCGGGGATCGCCGGAGCGTCGTTCGACTGGTAGCTTTGCAGCATGTCGATGGCGGAGTCCGGGACAGGGAACAGACGTCCGGCTGCACGTGCGCTGTTGGTTGCGCTCGCGGCCGCCAGCGTCTGCGCGCAGACGGCGTTCGCGCAATTGGACGCCGGCCGCGATCCGCGCACCGCGGCGCTGGCCGGCTACATCCACACCGTTGTTCGCGACTCCCTCGTTCGCCCCATCGCGGATGCCGAAGTGATCGATCTCGCGACGCGTCGCAGTGCGCGGACGAACGACGATGGGCTCTATCGTCTGGAAGGCGTGCCGGTGGGCTGGCGCCTGTTGAGTGTGCGCCGGCTGGGGTTCCAGACGTTCACGACCGGAGTGCAGGTGGCTCCGTACGAGACGACGGACCTGGACGTGAGGCTGACGCGTGCGCCGATGACGCTCGATACCGTGCGGGTGCTGGCTCGCGGAGTTGCGCGCGACCGCGCCCCCGCGGCCTTCGCGCGACGAGCCTCGATGGGTATGGGCTACTTCATCACGCGTGACGAAATCGTGTCGGCACAGGCAGTGACTGCAGGCGACCTGTTGATCCGTGTGCCGGCCATGCGTCTCGACCGGGTGACGGGCGAGCTGTTCTCGGTGCGCGCAACGTACCGCGCACTTGGCGGAGAGCGCTGCCAGCGGATGTCGGTACTCATGGATGGAATGCCGATAAATGGTGTGGACGGGCGCGCGTTTGACATCCGGGACATTCCCGCCGAGGTGGTTGTGGGAGTGGAGGTGTACGCGTCGCCCGCGACAGTGCCGCCGGAGTTGCGCACGATACTCGGGGCGGCGTGCGGGCTCGTGGCTATTTGGACGCGGCAGTGAAACCCTGGCACGGCGCGGAGAGATCTCGGCGCTGCTCGGACCACCTACCGATGTCCGGTGCCCGGTACGAGTACTGAGTACGAGTACTGAGTACCGGGTACGAGGTTGCCTGCAGGCACGAGTACTACGTACCTGGTACGAGACTTTGTAAAACGCTCCGGGGGAGACTCCCGTAGCGGCCCGTTCAGCTCTCGTACCGAGTACCAGACTCGTACGGGTACCCTGTACTGAGTACTCGTACTTCCGAGCAGCGACACGTCGTTGCAAAACGAACGTCACGCCCGCGCCTTTCGCGGTGCGCGGCTCCGAGCCACTGCTCCCACCACCTCTGCGGAAAGTCTCGTACCAGGTACCAGGTACTCTGGTCTGCAGGGAAGTACCCGGTACCAGGTACTCGTACTTGGTACTTGTGCGTCGGGATCCGGGGCACTGGCCGCCACGGTTCTTGCTCTTCGCAGCGCCATGCTAGCCAACATCGGATTCCTGATCTTCGGCGTGGTGGTCAGCCTCCTGGCGCTCATCGGTCTGCTGAGCGCCGTGCGGGGGACCCCTGTGCAACGCGTCAGTGGCCTTGAGAACGCGCGGCGACCCTGCATCGCCGACCGCGCCTTCCAGGAGGGGATCGAGCTGGTGAGTCGCACGCCGCTCACAGCGGGCCACACCGTCGAGATCCTCACCAATGGCGACAGCACCTACCCCAGGCTCTGGGAGGATCTCCGCTCGGCGCGCGACACCATCACGATGCAGATGTATGTCTGTCAGCCCGGGCGATTGGCCGATAAGCTGCGCGACATCCTGCTGGAGCGCGCACGTGCCGGCGTGCGGGTGCTGTTTCTTTACGACGCATTCGGTTCCTCGTTGCCGAAGGAGTACATCGAGGGGCTGGAGGGTGCGGGGGTGAAGACTGCCAAGTTTCGTCCCCTCAGCCTCCTCACGGCGTACAAGGTCCAGCACCGCGCCCACATCCGGGAGGTATGCGTGGATGGCCGGATCGGTTACACCGGTGGCTTCGGTATCGACGACAAGTGGTCGGGAAATGGCAGGACGAAGGGTCAGTGGCGCGACTCCAACGTCCGGTTTGAAGGCCCTGCCGTGCGGCAGCTGCAGGCCGCGTTCGTGGCCTGCTGGGCGGAAGCAACCGGCGACCTGCTCGTCGACGACGCGCTGTTCTGCGAAACTTCCGAGCATGGGTCCGGCGGGTCGGTGGCCGGTTTGCTGCACGGCTCACCCTCCGTTGGCAGCACCGAAGCCGAGCGATTCTTCGCGCTCTCCATCGCTGGAGCGCAGAAGACGCTGTTCATCACGAACTCCTACTTCGTACCCGACGATGATTTTCGGCGGATGATCGCCGATGCCGCGCGGCGCGGCGTGGACACGCGCATCCTGACTGCGGGGGATGAGTGCGATGTGAAGACCACGCTCTACGCCGGTCGCTCGCAGTACGAGGAACTACTGGAGGCCGGGGTCCGGATCTTCGAGTACCGCGAGACAATGATGCATGCCAAGACCCTGGTGGCCGACGGACTGTGGAGCGCCGTGGGGAGCATGAATGCCGACAACCGGTCCATGTCCTTCAACGAGGAGACCGTGCTCCTGATGCTCGACAAGCAGCTGGCCGGCACACTCGAACAGCACTTCCACGACGACATGGCACACAGCAACGAGATCGCTCTCGAGACTTTTGGACAACGCGGGATCTGGGAGCGCACGAAAGAGCACGCCACGCATCTGGTGTGGAGAGTGCTGTAGTCGCCGACATGCCTCGGTGGTATGACGCTCAGTATTTCGCGAGGTACGCGTCGAGCTCCCACTGCGAAACCCGCGTGATGTACTCGCGCCATTCCTGTCGTTTGGCCGCGAGAAACTGCTGCGTGATGTGATCGCCGAGCGCGGCGCGTACCACATCGCTCTTCTCGAGCTCGTCGCACGCTTCGTTCAGATCGTGCGGCAGATCGTCGATGCGCAGGCGACGCTTTTCGCGATGACTCATCTCCCAGATGTTCTCGTTCACCGGCTCTCGGTGATCGGCCTTCGTGCGGATGCCGTCCAGCCCTGATGCGAGCATCACTGCCAGTGCGAGATAGGGATTGGCCGCCGGATCGGGAACGCGATGCTCAACGCGTGTGCCCAGCCCGCGTCGTTCCGGAATGCGCAGCATGGGCGAGCGGTTACGCATGCTCCACGCAACGTTCACCGGCGCCTCGTATCCTGGCACCAGCCGCTTGTAGGAGTTCACCAGCGGGTTGGTGATCGCGCAGCTTCCGCGAGCGTTCTTCAGCAGGCCACCGATGTACTGCAGCGCGGTCTCGCTCAGCTCCCATTCGCGCTGATTGTCCCAGAACGAATTGGTCTTGCCCCTGAACAGCGACTGGTGCGTGTGCATGCCGCTGCCATTCTGCCCGTAGATGGGCTTGGGCATGAAGGACGCCGCCAGTCCGAATCGCTGCGCCACCACCTTCACCACGAACCGGAAGGTGGCGATGTTGTCTGCTGTGGTCAGCGCATCGGCATAGCGGAAGTCGATCTCGTGCTGTCCATGCGCCACCTCATGATGCGCGGCCTCCACTTCGAAGCCCATCACTTCCAGGTCGTCGACGATGGCGCGGCGTGCGTCCTCACCCAGATCCACCGGCGCGAGATCGAAGTAGGCGCCGACATCGTGCGTCTGCGTGGTGGTCTCGCCATTGGGGCCGCGCTTGAACATGAAGAACTCGGCTTCCATCCCGGCGTTCATCGTGTAGCCCATCGCCGCGGCGTCGGCGATCACCCGCTTCAGTGCGCCGCGCGGATCTCCGGCGAAGGGCTCGCCATCCGGACGGGTGATATCGCAGATCACTCGCGCCACCCGGTGCTCGGGGTCGCCCCACGGAAAGATCCGGAAGGTGGAGAAATCGGGCGCGAGGAGCATGTCGCTCTCCTCGATGCGCACGAACCCCTCGATGCTGGAGCCATCGAACATGATGTCGCCCGCCAGCGCCTTCGCGAACTGCGACGCCGGCACCTCCACATTCTTGTTCACACCGAGAATGTCGGTGAATTGCAGACGCAGGAACCGGACGTTCGACGTGCGAGCCAGCTCGAGCACGTTCTTCGCCGTAGCGCCTCGCAGATCGGGGACCAGTGCGCGGGTGGGAGTCACCATGCAATGGTCGCAGCGCGTCGTGATGCTGTCAACGCACGGACGGGCGAGGCACGTGCATTGCCTTGTCTCAGGGTGCCGGCGACCTGCCGGTGCTCACCTTCAGCCCCCACTTCCATGAAGATCTCCGAAATCATGACGCGGAACCCGCGCACCGTCACCCCTGACACCTCCGTTTCCGACGCTGCGCGCGTCATGAAGGAAGAGGACGTGGGGATGGTGCCGGTCGTCGAGCAGGTGGGTGGCGCCGAGACTCGCGCACGCCTCATCGGCGTCCTCACGGACCGGGACATCGCGGTGCGACACGTGGCTGACGGTCGCAGCAACGACTCCTCGGTGCGAGACATCATGTCGAGCGGGGTGCGCACTGCGAACGAGAGCGACACTGTGGAATCCGTGATGAAACTGATGGGCAGCGAGCAGATTCGACGCGTTCCCATTGTTGATGATCGCGGGTCGCTCGTGGGTGTGGTGGCTCAGGCCGACCTGGCACGAAAAGCCGGCAAGGACGTGAAGGTGGAGAACACCGTCGAGCAGATCTCCCAGCCCGGCGGCAGTCACCAGAACTAGCGAGGATGGGCTAGCTTTCGGGATGAGCTCATCGATTGTCCCCGACTCGCCCGCCCGCGCTTGCCCCACCTGTGGCGATCCAGCCACAGGGAAGTTCTGCTCCAGTTGCGGCACCGCGCTCGCGGGAGCTGTCTGCGGAGGCTGCGCCGCCCCGCTGACTGCCGGCGCTCGCTTTTGCCACCGCTGCGGTACACCAGCCGGCGCCACCAACCAGGAATCGGCGCGAGGCCTGGGCGCCGTGCTGCCATGGGCAGTTGCTGCCATCGCCCTCGTGGCGGTGATCGCCCTGGTTGTCGGCCAGCGCTTCGGCACCCGCCCGGGAGCCGCGGATGATGTGTCCGCCGAGTCGCCTGCCGCGCCGGCAATCGGCCCTTTTGCGGGCGGCGCCACCGGCATGCCGCGCGCGCCCGACATCAGCCAGCTCACGCCCGAGCAGCGCGCCGAGCGCCTGTACGACCGCATCATGACCGAGAATGAAGCAGGTCGCGCCGACAATGTGACGGCCTTCATGCCGATGGCTGTGGCCGCGTACGAAATGCTCTCGCCTCTCACTCTCGACCAGCGCTACGACCTCGGACGACTCGGCGAAGTGGGGAGCGACACCGCGCTCGCCAAGGCGCAATCCGACACCATTCTCCAGCAACGGCCCACGCACCTCCTTGGCCTCATCCTGGGCGCCCGGACGGCGCGCGCCATGGGAGACGAGCCGCACGCCCGGCAGTTCGAGGACCGGCTGCTATCGGTAGAGGCTCGTGAGCGGTCGGCTGCGCTCCCGGAATATCTCCTGCACAGGAACGACATCGATCAGGCGCTGGCCGTCGCACGCGCACGCAAGTAGCGAGATCCTGTTGCAGATCTGACGGGGTGGTCCGATACTCGGGTGTGGCCCCGCTCGACCGCTACGGCGTCCCGTTGCACGCCACCCTCCCGTTCAGAGCGATCCGTGTCAACTTACAGCGTCCGAAAGTCCGGCACCGCACTTACGCGCGTGCTCGTGGTGGATGACGAAGAGTCCATCTGTTCGGTGCTCACTCGCCTGCTGCGATCCTGCGGCTACGACGCGATTGCCGTCGATTCCGGCAAGGCCGCGCTCGCGCGGCTCGCGCACGACAGTTTCCACGTGATGTTCTGCGACGTACGCATGCCGGAGATGACGGGTCTCGAAGTAGTACCGCATGCCCTGCGCCTGGACCCCGATCTGGCCATCGTGATGCTGACCGCGGTGAACGATGCAGCGACGGCGACGGAGGCACTGCAGCACGGCGCGATGGACTATCAGGTGAAGCCCTTCGAGATCACCGAGATCGAACGGTCGGTGGAGCGAGTGCTGTACCGGCGGAAGCTCGAGATCGACCGGCGCAACGTGGAGCGGTTGATCCGGGATGAAGTCGCGTCGCGCACGGAGGAGCTGGAGCGCGAGAAGCGCTCGCTGAAAGATCTCACCGTTGGCATCGCGGAAACGCTGATCAACGCGATGGAGGCCAAGGATGTCTACCTGCGTGGCCATTCGCGGCGCGTGGCGGAGCTCGCGGCGTCACTGGCCGAGAGTCTTGGACTGGACGAGGACCTGGTGGAGACCGTGCGTCTGGCAGGACGACTCCATGACGTGGGAAAGATCGGAATTCGCGAAGAGGTCCTGAACAAGCCCGGCCCGTTGAGTTCCGAAGAGTTCGAGCACGTGAAAACGCATGTGGAGATCGGCATGCAGATCCTGACGCCGCTTACGCACATT
>JBBSVF010000064.1:0-12842 GCA_038233745.1 Gemmatimonadales bacterium | reverse complement strand
GCCGCTGGGTGGCGGAACGAGGCGCTCCTCCTCGCAAGCGGCACGTCGACTCGCGACAGCGGTCGAGCCGGGCGGCCCGCCCGCCGGGCGGCCTCCTGGCGGCCTTGGGTCTGGGGGTCGCCGCGGAGGTGGCAGGTAAGGGGCTCATCGCGGCGGCCGGCTAACGAATCGGTGAAGCTGTACAAAGGTACTTGCACCGCGTTCGTAGATACTTCCACCTAGCCACCAATGGGCGTCGCGATGCCCAGATCCGGACCGTGAGCAGAATGCCAGCCTCGACGTTCCGCTGCCGCTGCCGGCGCGTTTCCCGTACGGGCGTTATCGCCTCGCGCTTGAACGTGCGCCACATCCCCTTGACCGCCGAGAACGCCGGGGAGAGACTCTCTCGCATGGATTTCCCCGAGCGAGACTGGAAACACCTTCGTGCCGTGAAACCGGTCGCCCTCGCGCGATACTGCGAGCGCATTCTCGAAGAGGCTGCCGCCGTCATTCATGCCTGCGATGAATCACCGCACGATCGCTACCTTCACCTGTTTGAACTCATCAATGATCGCAATCGAGTGCTTGCCAGCGCGTTCGATGACCTGCGCCGCTCGACTGCGCTCCGGCGTCTGTCTGCGATGATTGCACTCGGAGTGGTTACCGATGCCGAGCTGGCGGGGTTCACGCCCGAGGTACGCGAGTCATCCGCTGCACTCAGCGGACTCCTGTTGCGCGAATCGTAGTCAGAGGTGTCGTGCAGATTCCAGTGATGACCGGCGTTATCGCGCGCCGCCTGCTCGTCAACTACCGCGTCGCGCCCGAAGTCCTCGCGCGACTCCTGCCGGCGCCCTTCCGCCCGCAGGTGATCGGCGAGTGGGGCGTCGCGGGCATCTGCCTCATCGGGCTGCGGGCCGTGCGTCCGCGCGGCCTCCCCACCGCCTTCGGCTTGGCGTCCGAGAACGCGGCGCATCGGATCGCAGTCGAATGGAAGGAGCGCGGTGCGACGCTTCGCGGCGTCTACATCCCCCGCCGCGACACAAGCAGCCGGGTCAGCGCCTTCCTGGGTGGCCGGCTCTTCCCGGGGGTGCATCATCGCGCCCGCTTCTCGGTACGCGACACGGCGGACCACGTCGCGGTCTCCCTCGTGAGTCAGGACGGGTGTACGCGCGTTGGCGTTGAGGGGTGCGTGGGCGACAGTCTGCAGTCCGGCTCGGTGTTCGGTTCGCTCGCCGCTGCCTCGGCGTTCTTCGAGCGCGGGGCGCTCGGATATTCGGCTGGACGAACCCCCTCCATCCACGACGGGCTGGAGCTGCGGACCGCGGCGTGGCGGGTCGTGCCGCTGACGGTCGAGCGAGTGTCCTCGAGCTTCTTCGAGGACCGGCGCGCCTTCCCTTCAGGTAGCATCACCTTCGACTCCGCCCTGCTCATGCGCGAGATAGCGCACGAGTGGCACGCGCGCGGGTCTTTATCGGCGGACAACGTCGAGCGTGCGGGCCAGTGAATCGTTGAAGCCGACAAACCGCGCAGCCTCGCTCACGATAGTACGGATCACTTCTCTGGTTCTACAACGTGACTCTGGCGTCAGACCGGCTACCGAACATCCGGGAGGAGCATCATGAGCAAGGTATTCGTCAATATCGGCCTCAGCCTCGATGGCTACATGGCACCGGAAGGAATGACCATGGAGAACTTCGAGTACAAGAACTGGGGCGCGAAGTGGGGTGCGCTGATGTCCTGGATCATGAATCAGCAGTACTTTCGCGAGAACCTCAATCTTGGACCAGGGGGAGAGACCGGTCCGGTCAATGACCTGATTCGGAGCACCACTGAGCGCACCGGTGCCAGCATCATGGGCAAGCGCATGTTCGATCAGGGCGAGAGCGCATGGCCAGAGGACGCTCCGTTTCACACAGCGGTATATGTCCTTACCAATAAGAACCGCGAACCGTGGGTGCGCTCCGGTGGGACGACCTTCCACTTCGTCAATGACGGACCCGAGCGTGCCCTGGAGCTGGCTCGGGAGTCCGCAGGCAGTCGCGATATTCGCATCGCAGGTGGGGCGGACGTGATCCAGCAGTACCTGCGCTTGGGCGTGGTGGACGAAATGGAAATCGCCTTGGCACCCGTGTTGTTCGGCAGCGGTCGGCGTCTCTTCGAGAACCTGGGCGAGCCCGCGCCGCAGTTTCGCATCGACAGGGTTCTTGATGGTCCAGCCGCCACACACTTGCGGTACGTGCGCCTGTGAGCACGGCGGCTCGAGTGCCTGCCGCAGTGCTGTTGCGCATGCAGCCTCCACTTCTCATGCGTTCGCGAGGGATGGCATGACCGATCTTGTGCCGCGGTGCCCGAAGTGCGATCGCAGAATGGACCGCGGCCACCTCCCCGACGTCGGCCATGGGCAGGTCTATGAGGCGGGCTGGTCGCCGGGCGAGCCCGAGCGGCGGCGGTTCATCGGCGGCATCAAGTACAATGCTGAGCAAGTCATCCCGATCAATGCGTATCGCTGCCCCACCTGCGGTTACGTGGAGTTCTACGCGCCGTCTGGCTGACACGCGCGCGACGGGATTCAGGGGGCGTGCGACCGATCCCGGAGACCGTTCGTAATACGGAGTGTCGCCGCGCGTCAGACCCGTCGGCGCGAGTGGCCGAGTGCCACCGAAGGTCCCCTATATTTCGCGAGTAGCGGCGGGTTGGCCTGCCCGCGCCCTGCTCCCCTGTCTTTCTCCCCCGCAGCGTGACCCTCCTCTCCGTCTCCAACGTCGGCATCTCCTTCGGTGCGACCGAACTGTTCAAGAACATCACCTTCACCGTCGCCGAGGGTGAGCGCTGGGGCATCATCGGCCGCAATGGCGCGGGCAAGACATCGATCTTCAAGGTCATCACCGGCGACCTGCAGCCCACCACGGGCAGCGTGGCGCGCAAACCGGGGCTGCGGCACGCCCTGCTCGACCAGCACCGTGCCTTCGAGGGCGCCACCACGGTGTGGCAAGCGGGCGCCGCCGCCTGGCGCGAAGTGATGACCCTCGAACAGCGCATCGCCGAGCAGGCCATCGAGCTGGGCGAGCTCGGCGAGCGGGTGAGCGACGCGTTCCTGGAGAAGTTCGGACACGACCAGGAGCGGTTCGCCGATCTCGGCGGTTACATCTACCACTCGCGGGTCGATGCAGTACTTCAGGGACTGGGCTTCGACGCCGAGGAATCGAAGACGCGACTCGTGTCGTCACTCTCCGGCGGCGAGCGCGGACGCGTAGGACTCGCCGCGCAGCTCATTGCCCCCGCCGACCTGCTCCTGCTCGACGAACCCACCAACCACCTCGACCTCGATACCACCACGTGGCTGCAGGAGTGGCTCAAGGACGCCGATGAGACGGTGATCGTCGTGTCGCATGATCGCGCCTTTCTCGATGCCATCTGCACGAACATCCTGCACGTGGAGGCGCGCACGAGCGAGTCGTACAAGGGCAATTACAGTCAGTTCGTGCCGCAGAGGGCCGAGCGTCGGCTTACGCGCGAGCGCGAGCTGGAGAAGCAGCGCGACTATGTGCGAAAGGAGGAGGAGTACATCCGTCGCAACCTTGCGGGTGTGAACTCCTTTCAGGCGAAAGGCAAGCGCAAGCGGCTCGAACGGCTACCCCGCCTCGCGCCTCCGCCGGGCGATCCTGCAGCAATGTCGCTCACCTTCGAGACCGCTGAACGGGGCGGCGACCAGGTGGTTTCAATCGAGGACCTCTGTGTGGAAGTACCGGGCCGAGTGCTGGTGGATCACTTCACGGCGGTGCTGCGGCGCAATGACTTCGTCGCCATCGTCGGCCCAAACGGCGCCGGTAAGTCATCCTTCATCTCCACCCTCCTCGGCGACCGCACTCCCGCGTCGGGCAAGGCGAGGATAGGTGGGTCCATCACGCCCGCGTGGTTCCGGCAGGATCTGGCGGACCTCCCCCTTCGCACGTCGATGGCGGACGCCATCAACGACCAGCGTCCGCTCTGGAATCGCGGGCAGGTGCAGAACCACCTGGGCGCCTTCGGCTTCAGTGGCGACGACGTCTTCCGTGAGATCGGTACCCTGAGTGGTGGCGAACGCGCGCGGATGGCGCTCGCGCTCATGACGCTGGCACGCGCTAACCTCCTGGTGCTCGATGAGCCGACGAATCACCTGGACGTGGAGAACATCGAGGTGCTCGAGGATGCGCTCGATGACTATGAGGGAACCGTGCTGCTGGTAAGTCACGATCGCGCATTCCTGCGCGAGGTGGCGACGCGCGTGTGGTCGTTCGACGGCACGCGTCTCGTCGACTTCGACGGACCGTTCACGGAGTGGGAGGAGGATCGTGCGCGGCGTCTCTCGCTGCGTTCGCCCTGACAGCGGCGCGCACGCAAATTGGAGATCCTCACCCCATCGTCGCTGGGCTGAGCGATGGGAGATTGCGAGCACGCAGGCGGTCATCGCTGGAACGTTCGGTGCATGCGCTCTCGAATCGCTTCGACGTGGTGATGACTGCATGGGAGGCGACGCTGGCTGCGGGCAGAGGCGCCGCGCTCTTCCCGAGTGGATCGGACTATCACGCACTCGTTCGCGCAGCGGGCCTCCCATACGGAACGTAGCGCTTCAATGACAGGATTGGTCTCTCGAGCAGAAACCATGAGAGCAGCGCTACGGCCAGTGAGGCGCTGCCCGCGGCCACAGCAAAGGTCATCATGCCGAGCAGGGGAGACGCGAACGCGCTGGCGAGAACGGACGCAGACACCCCTGCCATCACGATCGCCGCACCGACGACGCCGTGCACGAGATAGAGCACGTAGCTGTAGCGGCCAAACATCGTGAGCGGAGGCGAGCGAAGGAGTCGAGACAGCGTGCCGTTCTCGTGCGGCTGCACCACGTACAGCACGAGCGCCGCGCTCCCGGTGGCGAGTGCGCTGTACCCCACCAGCTGCATCGGCACGCCATACTCTGACCGATTCACGAGTGCAACGCTGGCGATGACCACCGCGGACGCCATCAATACGCGGCCCACCCATGGACGGATACGTGAGTAGAGCACAGGGTCTCGCACGACGAGCGCGCACAGGGACCCCAGCGCCAGCGTGTCGAATCGCAGTGGCGTGAGCGTGTAGATCGCGACCGGATCCACCCCGATTGTCAGCGCGGCGAGTCGCAGCGCGAACGCGAGCACCGCGAGGGCGGCGCACGCATACGCCAGCCGTCGAAAGGGGAGCATCGCCACGACGAACGGCCAGGTGAGATAGAACTGCTCCTCCACGGCGAGGGTCCAGAGATGCGCTGTGGCAGCGGGCAGCGCGAGCCACCCGCGCGATGCGACGACGATGTTCGTACCGAAGGCGAGGAGCCAAGGCACCATCCTCGCAGGCGGCGCCGGGAGACCGAGGACACTGGGGCGCCATGCGAGCACGACGAGCAGGTATACGCAGTACACCGGCAGAATGCGCAACGCCCGGCGCGCGATGAACGCCCGGTAGAATGTGGGCGAGCCGCGCTCGTCCACCAGAATTCCGGTGATGAGAAATCCGGAGAGCACGAAGAAGAGGTCGACACCCGTGTAGCCGAACTGGGCCATGGCGCGATACACACGCGTCGCACTCGTGACCGGGACACTACTTATCGCGGCGAAGTGGAAACTCATCACTGCGAGGATGGCGATGCCGCGCAGCCCATCCAGTTCTGGCACGTGCGCGCGCACCACTGCGGTACGCGCGCTCAGAACGTCGTCCACACGAGGCCCAACGCGCCGGCGATTGCGGGCGCGATGCTGCAGAGGTTGTGCATGCGGTTGGCAGACGGTGCGCAGAACGTGCAGGCGAGCGTCGAGAACGTGGCGCAGAGAACGAACATCGATCGGGATGGGTCGAGTATACCGCGCGAGTGATCACCGGGGGAGGATTGACGAGTGAAATTGCCCGGTTTCGTAGAGTCTTCGCCGATCCGACCATCCCTCCATGTCGTTGAAGTCGCCCAGGGTTGTGCGCGAGAGGCTGACCAGGGGCAAGGCGCCCCAGCGCGCCCGCGGCTTGCCACTCGGACGGAGCCGTCGTAGCATGTCGCATGAGGATCACTCTGCGAGGACGCATCTCCGCCCACCCGCCCAGCAATGTGCCTGTTCTCGTTGCGGTCTCCGAGCGATGCGTGAGCTGCAGCGAACTGCTGACGACGCCGTTCTGCGCGCAGTGCGGCGAGCAGCGGGCGAGCGACCGCCGGTACTCGCTGCTGCAGTTCGGTGAGGAACTCCTCGGACCTGCTGGCGTTGTACCCGTTGAATCTTCTGCTCGGCTATGGCGCGCGGCTCCTCCATACGAGCGACGACGGCGCGATGACTCTCGTGATCGTGATCGCCATGTTCGTCTACCTGCTGCTCGCGCTGCGCCGGGCTTACCTGGATGGCAGGCTTGCCGCTCCAGTGAAGGCGCTGGCGCTGGTGGTCGGGATGGCGGTGATCCTGTTCGAGTATCGGCTTGTGCTGTTCTACACAACGTTCTGGACGACTTAGGAACGGGACGCGCGCAAGGTACGGATTCGCGCCCGCCGGAGAGCATGAGTGAGTGCCCGTTTGCCTTCGCCGTCATCGCCCCCGCCCCCGCCTTCGCCATCTGCCTGCTGCTCACGTTGAGGGTCATCGATGGGAACAAGGAAACACCTCCGCACCTTCTCGCTCTCCGCGACAGGGCTGCTCCTCGCAGCCGCCGCCTGCACACGCGAGCGCCCCACCGTCGAGCCTGCCGCGCCCGACCTGGCCGCGCCGGCGCCGTCACCCGGTGCCCCGTCGCGTTTCAATGTGCCGATCGAATACGACATGACGGCCGTATTGCGCACGGTCGAGGAGGTCGTGCCCACGACATTCGGATCCATGCAGGACGTGAAGCAGATGGGCGATGACGACCGCAGGCACTATGCGTTCGAGGCGAAGCGCGGACGATTCACTGCCTTCGCCCGCGGAAGTCGGGTGCACCTCCGCGCCACTCTCACCTACTCGGCGCGCGGCTGGTACAAGCCGCCCATCGGACCCACCCTGAGCGCCGCCTGCGGCGAAGGCGCCGAGAAGCCGCGCGTCGTCGTGGAATTGGCGACGCCGCTTTCGCTTGGCGCCGGCTGGCATCTGAAGTCGGATGCGTCGATTGTGAGCATCGCGCCTGCATCCACGGAAGCCCGCGACCGCTGCGAGGTGAGCATCTTCCACAGGGACGTCACCGAGAATGTAGTGCAGGCGGCACGGGCAGGATTGGCAAGCCAGCTGCCAATGATCGATCGGAAGATCGGCGCAGTCGATCTCTCGGGTCATGTGAACGACTGGTGGCGACTGCTCTCGGCGCCCATCCGCCTCACCGACGGCGTGTGGCTCCTGATCGCGCCCGAGCAGCTCAACATTGGACGAGTGCGGGGTGAAAGCACGATGCTCACCATCCCCGTGGGGCTCGTCGCGCATCCGAGCATCATCACAAGCCCGACGGAACCCGAGATAGTCCCTCGTCCGCTCCCGCCGCTATCCCGGGATTCAGCGCCGAACGGCTTTCATGTGACCATGGACGGTGTCGTGGATTACAAGACTGCGTCGGACCAGCTGACCAGCGCGCTCAAGCCACACAGCTTTACCCAGGCGAGCCACCGTGTGACTGTCACACGGGCCGATGTGCTGCCGTTGGCGAAGGGCAGGCTACAGCTGTCGCTGGTGTTCGACGGAGACGTGCGCGGGGTCGTGGTGTTCAAGGGAACGCCCCGCATCGAGCATGCGCGCGGCGAGGTGACCGTACCCGATCTGGATTTCGATCTCGACTCCGACAGCAAGGTGCTCGAGACATATTCATGGCTTCGCGCAGGAGACCTTCGCGACGAGTTGCGCCGGCACGCGCACTTTCCGATCGCGGCGGCGCTCGATCGCGGACGCGCGCTGCTGCTGGACGGCTTGAATCGCAAGCTCGGCGACGCGGTCACGTTGAGCGGCACCGTGGATTCCGTCTCCCTGCGCCAGCTGTTCGTCACGCGCGATGGATTGATCGTCCGCGCTGATGCATCGGGACGCGCCGGGATGGCGGTGAAGCAGCGATGACTGCGGGAGGCGGTACGGAACGGAACGGGCGCAAGGTCGAGCAGGGGTTCGCGCGACGCGTGCTCCGGTGTAGCTTCGGCGGCTGCCTGGGAGGCTATCGAGGGCGTGCCTTCCGAGAGCTGTTGGACCACACGTCGGCAATCGGCCCGATGTGTCCGAGCTTCTGCGGGTTGATCACCGACCGGAACGCTTGCACAACTCCCGCGTCCGACAGCTCGAGCATGAAGACCGAGATCACCCTTCCGTCCCGGTCGCGGATGATCGCGCCGGGCTCGTCATTCACATTCCGGACGTCGATCGAGCCGCCCACGTCGCCCAGCTTCTTTCCCATCCCGACCAGAAGCCGAGCTACGTTGCCTGCTCCCACAATTGGGTTCGACCACTGAGGCGCATTGCCTCCGCCATCACCGTACCCGACGACGTCGCTTGCCAGCATACCGATGAGATCATCCACATCGCCGACGCTCACCGCGGCGAAGAATCGCGCCGCGAGCCGGTCACGCTCGCCGGATGTACCCGGGAATCGCTTCCGACGCGATTGCATCGCCTTTCGCGCTCGACTTGCGATGCGGCGGCAGTTCACCTCCGTCTTGCCGATGAATCCCGCGATCTCCGTGTGCGTATAGTCGAAGACGTCGTGGAGCAGGAACACGGCGCGCTCCACAGGATTCAGCCGCTCCAGCAACAGCAGGAATGCCACCGATAGCGAGTCTGTTTCCGCCTCCCGCATGTGCGGAGCGTCGACGAATGATCCGTCGGTCAGCAGCGGTTCGGGCAGCCATAGTCCGCTGTACTGCTCGCGGCGCACACGCGCAGACCGCAGGTGGTCAATCGCCAGGCGCGTGACGATCGCCGTCAGATACGCGCGCAAGGAGTCGATCGGGATACCATCCTCCTGCGTCCGTGCATACCGCAGATACGCGTCCTGCACGATGTCTTCAGCGTCGCCGGCCTCCCCAAGCATTCGGTACGCGAGACCGAAGAGCGTGGGTCGCAACTGCTCGAAGTGGGTCGCGTCAAGAGGGCGTGAATCAGGCAGCATGCCGCGCGCGCGTGTCGTTCACCAGCGCCTCCCTGAACCCATCACGCCACGACCCCCATTTCGGAGTCCATCCCAGCTCACGTCTGGCCTTGGCATTCGACGCGCCACTCGCCTGGTCCATCACGCGCACGACTGCCTCGCCGGCGAGCAGTCGAGCCATCCACACAGGAATCCTCCGCGGAGGTGGTGCACCCAGCGCGACAGCCATCGCAGGCAACCACTCGCTCTGTGGTGCAGGATCGTCATCCACGATATTGTAGACTCCCGGCGCCCCCCGCTCCACGGCAATTGCGGTGGCCTCTGCCGCATCGTCGGCGTGTATGAACGACATCACGCCCCGGCCGTGCCCCACGATCGGGAGCCGTCGCCGACGAACCATCTCCACCATCCCGTCCGACGCGCCCGGACCATACAGGGATCCGTACCGCAGGGCGAGCCCCGTGAGTGGTGCATTCAATACCGCTTGCTCCAGGTACTGGATCGCGCGCATCGCCTGCCGCTGCGACGCGAGCGGATTGTCGTCGAGCGGGTCGCGTTCCGTCGTGAGTGTCGTTCCCTGCCGACGGCTGGGCCACCCGCTGAAGCTTTGCGCCACGATGCGCTTCACACCCACCGCCTCCGCGGCAGACAACAGATGACGCGTGCCCGTTGTACGCAGCGCGTTCGTCTGCGCGAACCATCGATCGAAGTGCCGCATATCAGGGATACCGGACAAGGCGGTCATCTGATGTACGATAACGTCCGGCTCGGCGCGCGCGACCGCGTGCCCGACCGCATCTCCATCCCGCCCGTCCATCAGCACCGCCTCGGCGCCGAGCTGGCGCACGAATTCCAACTTCGTCTTCCGGCTGGTCGTGGCGAACACCGTATGTCCGCGCGCCACGAGCAATACCGTCAACCGACTTCCAATCGCCCCTGTCCCGCCCGCCAGAAACACTCGCATGTTCTTGTCTCCGTTCGTGGTCATGAATAGAGGACGAGATGGCGCGCGTGACTGTGACACCAACCCTGGATGAGCACCGCCATTCGGCGACGCAGTATCCCTTCCCGACGTCATCCTGAGCGACGCGAAGGATCTGCAGTGAGGGGACCGGCGCGGAGTATACCGTCACCCATCGGAAGATGCGCCGAGCTCACTGGCAATCGTGTGGGCACAGCCCTATAGTCACCCGGCATCATGACCGCTTTCGAGATTCCCATCGTGGTGCGGCCCGACGACATCGACGACATGCACCACGTGAACAACGTTGTGTACCTGCGGTGGGTACAGGACGTGGCACTCGCGCACTGGATGGCAAATGCGACGGACGCGCTGCGCGCCGAGTTCGCTTGGGTCGCCACTCGGCACGAGCTGGACTACAAGCGCGCCGCAGTCCTCGGAGACGCGATCACCGCGCGCACCTGGATCGGTGCGGTCGACTCGCGGCGCTTCGAGCGGCACACGGAGATCATTCGCGCCGCCGACGGTGCACTGCTCGCGCGCGGCCGCACGCTCTGGTGCCTGATCAGCCGCGCGACGGGAAGGATCACGCGGATTCCACCGGCGCTGGCGGCGTGCTTCGCGGTCGACAGCCCCTCTGGCGCTGAAGGGACTTCCGGCTAGCGCGTGTTACGGTCATGATCACACAAACACTACGGCAGCGCGAACGCCACATACGTCCCCCCACTCGGCGCACCATTCTTACCTCCACCACAGGCGATGACAATGTACTGCCGGCCATTCACCATGTAGGTGGACGGCGTGGCATTGCCGGCCGCGGGTAGCGGTGCACTCCAAAGCAGCTTGCCCGTCCGTTTGTCGTACGCGTGGAACGTATTGTCGTACGTCGTCGCCCCGATGAGCAGAAGGCCGTTTTCCGTGACGATTGCGCCCCCGTAGTTATCGGTCCCGGTATTGCGCAGTCCCTTCGCCGCAAGTTTCGGATACTCACCGAATGGCACCGACCACTTGATCGTCCCCGCATTCAGGTCGATCGCATTGAGTGTTCCCCACGGTGGCTTGATCGCCGGATATCCCTCGTTGTCGACGAAAATATCGAAATACGCATTGCGATACGGAACACCAAAACGGTCCGGTCCCACTGCAGCCGAGGCGTCGGTTCCCGTGAGCAGGTAGTTCACGATATCGGTGATCGCCTTGCCTTCGAGTGCGCTGGCGAAGGCCGGCATTCGTCCGGTGCCCTCCCGGATGATCTGTGCCATCTGCTCACGCGATCGGCGCGCTCCGACATCGATCAGCGACGGACCGAGCGCGCTCCCACCGCGCTTCTCCCCGTGGCAGCCTGCGCAGTTGGCGGCGTAAAGCGACTTGTCGCTGCGCGGCACCAGCTTCAGGAGCCACGCCATCTCGTTGGCATTTACATACAGCAGGCCTGACGTGGGATCAAACGCCGGACCTCCCCACTCGGCGCCACCATCGACACCAGGGAAGAGAATGATTCCCTTTTCATTCGGTGGGTCGAATGGGTGCCTGCTTCCGTATTGCCTGAATTGCTTCAGCGCCGATGCATGGGCAGCAGCAGTGCGCGTCGTGAGCTCGTTCACCGTGAGGCGTTGCCGCGTGAACGGCGGCGGCGAGAGCGGAAAATGCTGCGTTGGCGATGTCCGATCCCCGGCGAGCACCGCGGCGGGCATCTTTCTCTCCGCTACCGGAACGAGCAGCGCCCCGGTCGCGCGATCGAACAGCCAGGTGTGGCCGGTCTTCGTGACCTGCGCCACCGCATCGCGTGGCTTGCCATCGCGCATCACCGTGACCAGCACCGGAGCGGCAGGGAGATCGCGATCCCACAGGTCGTGACGCAGGACCTGATAGTGCCAGATGTGCTTTCCCGTTCGTGCGTCGAGTGCGATGACGCTGTTCGCGTACAGGTTGTCGCCCAGCCGATTCCCACCGTAAAAATCGTACGACGCTGAGCCAGTGGCGACGAATGCGATCGCGCGCGTGGCATCGAGTGTGACGCCGGACCACGCATTCACGCCGCCAGCGATCTTCCATGCATCCTTGGGCCAGGTGTCGTACCCGGGTTCCCCAGGATGCGGAATCGTGTGAAAGCTCCAACGCAGGGCGCCCGTCTTGACGTCGAAGGCGCGAATGTCCCCCGGTGCGCTCGGGAGCGCCTCGGGGACGGTGCTGCCCATGATCAGGAGATCTTCGAACACAACGCCAGGGCTGCTGGCGCTGACGGATAATCCCTCCACGGGGCGCCCAAGGCCGGCACGAAGGTCCACGATTCCCGAATCGCCGAACGTCCTGATCGGCTTGCCGGACGTCTTGTCGAGTGCGTACAGGCGATTGCGGTAGTTGAAGATCACGCGATCGCCGGTCACCACCACACCACGATGGCGGAATCGTGAGGTCGGGGGATTGCCGTTGTTCGGGTCGAACCTCCAGAGTTCCCTGCCGGTCGCGGCATTCAGTGCGAAGACCTGCAGTTTGGGCGTGGTCGCGTAGAGCACTCCATCCACCACCACCGGATTGGCCTGCATCTCGGAGCCGGCGAAGGCATCGTGCGTGTCGTACGTCCACGCAATCTTCAGCCGCTTCACATTCGCTGGCGAAATCTGCGACAGCGTCGTGAAGTGACCGTGATCGTTGCCGCCGCCATAGACAGGCCAGTCCACGCTCTGGGCCTGAGCGCCTGAGGCGGCGAACATGATGAGTACAATCGCTCGTTGCATGCGTTGCATTACCTCGAGAAGGGTCACCGCGCTCTCACATTGTACTTCGCCAGGATGTCTCGCACGCGATCGAGGGGAATCGCGTC
>JBBSVF010000063.1:0-12934 GCA_038233745.1 Gemmatimonadales bacterium | reverse complement strand
TCGTCACCTGATAGCCTTCCATCGCCGCTTGCAGGGCGCAGATGGGGTCGATTTCGGTGATGATCACGCGCGCGCCCTGACCGCGAAGGCTCTGCGCGCAGCCCTTGCCCACATCGCCGTAGCCGAGCACCACGGCCACCTTGCCGGCGAGCATCACATCGCTTGCGCGGAGAATGCCATCGGTGAGCGAGTGACGGCAGCCGTACAGGTTGTCGAATTTCGACTTGGTGACTGCATCGTTCACGTTGATGGCGGGGAACCGCAGCGTGCCCGCGGCCATCATTTCGTACAGGCGATGTACACCTGTAGTGGTCTCCTCCGAGACGCCGCGGATGTCAGCGATCACCTTGGTCCAGCGGCCGGGATTCTTCCGCTGCTCCGCGCGTGCGAGCTCCAGAATCACGCCCCACTCCTCGGGGTCTTTGCTCTCGTCGAACGCCGGAACGGCACCAGCGGCTTCCCACTCAGCGCCCTTGTGGACGAGCATCGTGGCATCGCCGCCATCATCGAGGATGAGGTTCGGGCCTGAACCGTCGGGCCACACGAGCGCCTGCTCGGTGCACCACCAGTACTCCTCGAGGCTCTCGCCCTTCCACGCGAACACCGCGATGCCCTGCGGATTGTCCGGCGTGCCGTGCTTGCCCACCGCCACCGCGGCAGCGGCGTGATCCTGTGTGCTGAAGATGTTGCAGCTCACCCAGCGCACGTCGGCGCCGAGATGCACGAGCGTCTCGATGAGCACGGCGGTCTGCACTGTCATGTGCAGTGAGCCCATGATCTTCGCACCGGCGAGGGGACGGCTGTCGCCATACTCTTCGCGCAGTGCCATGAGGCCCGGCATTTCCTGCTCGGCCAGGCGAAGCTCCTTGCGGCCGAACTCGGCCAGGGAAAGATCGGCCACCTTGAAGGCTGGGCGATCGAGGTCTGTCTGTGACGCGGGGCGCTGCGTGGTAGCCATTGGTGGTGTCTCGGGAAAGGGAAACTCAGGAACAGCGGTGCGAACGGGCGGCCAGCAGGCCAGGCCCCTTCGCGGTGGAATCGGGGGTAAGGTGCGTCAAGCGCGGAGCGTGCATGCCGGCATCGGCGAGCCACTGCGAGAGCTGGTTCTCGCTGAAGCCCATCCAGAGATGACCCATGGTGGCGCGATACTCCTCGCGCTCGTGCGGGAGCAGGTCGATGACGAGCAGGATGCCGCCGGGCCGCAGCACACGGCCGGCCTCGCGCAGCACGGCTGGCGGATCGACGACGAAATGCAGCACCAGCGACAGCAGGGCGACGTCAACAGTTGCCGACTCCAGAGGAAGCTCCTCCAGCCGTCCGTTGCGAAGCTCTACATTCTGCGCGCCAGCCAGCCGCTTGCGCGCGGCGCCGAGCATGGCGCTTGACTCATCGATGCCGATGGCCCGCGAGACGAACGGTGCCAGCGCGTCGAGCGCGGTGCCCGTGCCACAGCCAAGGTCCGCGACGGTCCAGGAGGGGTCGAGCAAGGCCCCGGTGATGGCGGCGCCGGGCGTTGCGCCGTACAGCTCCGCGCGCACGAGATCCCACTGGCCGGCACGCGTCGAGAAAAAGGCCTGCGAGGCCGTGCGTCGCTCGCGAAGCACGCGCTCGGCACGCGTGAGATCGTTCCGCGCAGCGGGGGTTCCGCTGAGCTGGTCGCGCACCAGATGCCAGAGCCGTCGCGCGCCGCTGTCGAGCACATCGTTCGACATGCCGTAACGCCGGCTCGTTCCCTCGGCGCGCGCCGCCACCCAGCCGTCGTCGGAGAGTGTCTTGAGGTGGCGGCTCACAGTGCTCTGCGGGAGCTGGACCGATGCGCAGAGCTCCCCGACGGTCAGTTCGTGACGGTCGAGGAGCAGGAGCAGGCGGCTCCTGGTAGGGTCGGCGAGCGCGGCGAGGCGGTCGTAGATGGGGCGCGATTGAATCATCCGTATATCCGGATGAAAGGTTAAACCCTGTTCGTGCTCGAGTCAAGCGGATCGCGTAGCCGTCGGAGGGGCTGCGGCCGCCTCAGGGTGGTGAGCCGGCGGGACGTGTTCACGCACTCATCACACTGGTGGTGTCCGCGCTGTTCGGCACGTTCATCGTGACGCAGGCCATACAGCTGCGTTAGCCGCGGCGCGGCATGCTCCTGCTGCAGGAGCCGCCGGGACGCCCGCGCTATCCCTCGTCAGCCTCGCGCGGCGGCGGCGTCGCGATCTGCCCGGTCTGGCCTGTTCGCGCCGAGGGCTGAGCCACGCTGCACAAGAGGATCAGTCGATCGATGGACAGCGTTTCCCAGTCGTCCGGCACCTGTGCCAGGCGCCGCCGATCACCACTCTCCTGCTCCTCGAATACCAGCCATCCACTCTGGTATTCGGAATCCATGAGATGCGCGCGGGCGGCGGGAGTATCCACCTTCCACACGCGCCATCGCGTTCCCGAGTCATCGCCGAACGTCCGAATCGCCACGCTGCTCCGGGAAATGCTGATGATCCAGGCCTGCGCATGCTGCCGGATCGTAGTTGTGAGGGGAGCAAGTTGCATTCCGGGTATCTCGCCGCAGCGCCAGGGCACGAACACGAAGGACCCCGCGAACCGCGGGGCCCTTCGTGTTCGTGAGCGCCGAACGTCTACGGTTCGATGCCGAAACCGAAGTCGAATATCCCGCCGGGACCATCGTCATCCTCTCCATCCTCGCCGAAACCGCCCGCGCCGTTGTCAGCGCCCACGAGTCGCTCGACGTGAAGCACCTGCCGCACCCGCTGATTCCCGGACGTGATCGTCACGAGATAGTCGCCCGTGTTCACCAGTGGCGCGCCGGCGCGACCGCCGAATCCTCCGCCCCCGCCGGCCGGCCGGAAGAGCCGCGCGATCTGACCAAGCTGACCAGCATCCGGAGTCGCCGACGCTTCCGGCACGCCCTCCTGCTGTCCAGCGGCGGCTCCTCGTGGAGGAGCGCCCTCGCCGGGACGAGCGGCGAACGCACCGGACTCTCCTCCTCGTCCGCCACGTCCTCCCCCACCCAACCCACCGAACATCTGCGCCAGTCCCTGGAGATCGCCGCCAGCGGTAGCCGTCCGCAGCCGATCAATCATCGCCTTGGGAAAGGTCCCGGCCTTGTCGAGCGAGTCGATCACGAAGGCGATGCGGCGCGCCTGCACCACGGAATCGCGCCGTCCCGCCGGCGAGAGGGGCTCACTCCGGGGAGCGCGCCCACGAAAGTCCCACGTCACCTTGTGCAATCCCGGCCCGCCCGGGCCGGTAATCGTACGGATCGTGTCGCCACTCACATCGGTGATCACCACGCGCGTCTGCTCGCTGCGGCTGCCACCGGTGAGCTGATACCAGATGTCGGCGCCATACTGCGGATTCGGCGCCTCGAAAATATTCTGCCCGGTCGACTGGCCTTCAATCGGGGCCTGACCGTACTGATAGGCGGTCTTCGGCACGAACATCGTCACTGCACGGCCGCGGAGCGAATCTGTCATCTGCTCCAGCGGAGAGATGTCCACGATCCAGATCGAACGCCCGTGCGTACCCGCAATGAGCTCGTGATCGCGGGGGTGAATCTTCAGGTCATGGACAGGCACAGTGGGCAGCCCGGTCATGAACTTCTGCCAGCTTCCACCACGGTTGCCACTCATGTACACGCCGACATCCGTGCCCACGAACAGCAGGTTGCTGTTCCAGGGATCCTCGCGCACCACATGAATGAAGTCCGGCCCGTCGCTGGGCAGGTTGGCGGCGATCGACCGGAAGCTGCGACCGTAATCCGACGTCATGTACAGATACGGCGTGAAGTCGTTGCGCCGATGATTGTCGAACGCCACGTAGAATACATTGCTGTCCGCGCTGCTCGGCTCGATCCGGTTTACCCAGGTATTGGACGGCACGCCGGGAAAGCGCGTCGTGATGTTTTCCCAGGTGGTGCCGTCATTGCGCGACAGCCACACATTGCCGTCATCGGTCCCCGCGTAGAGCAGCCCCGCCCGAATCGGCGACTCCGCGAGCGCCGTGATGGTGCTGTGCGTCTCGGCGCCGGTATTGTCCGGCGTGATACCGCCCGTGGTCTGCGTGCTCACCTTGATCTTCATCGCGTCGCGCGTGGTGAGATCCGGTGAGATCGGCGTGAGGTTCTCGCCGCGGTTGGTGCTCTTGAGCACCTTGCTGCCCGCCGCGTAGAACACGCTGCTGTTGTGCGGCGAGATGAAGAACGGCGTGTTCCAGTTGAATCGCAGATCCAGTTCGGTGGAGTCGAGAGCGGCACGCCGGCGCAGGTCATCGAGACGCCGCTGCAGGTCGCGCGCGGCCGGGATCATCGTATCGCCGCGCTGCACGATGATCGAATCCTCGAACTGCCGGTACCGCGGTCGCCAGTTGGGCTTCTGCAGCCGCGAGTTCTCACCGGTGAGCACATTGATGCGCTGCATGTTCCCGCCCTGCGACTCCGAATAGACGATGTTCGGATCGGTGGGATCCTGCGCCGTATAAAACCCGTCGCCGCCGCCCACATTGAACCACATCGAGTTCGTGATCGGGCCGGAACGACGACGGCTGGGACCGCACCAACTGCCATTGTCCTGCAGCCCGCCACACACGCGATACGGAACGGCCATGTCGTACGACACCGCGTAGAACTGGCCAAGCGGCATGGTGTTCAGGAACTCGTAATTGCCACCACGATCCCACGTCTGTGAGACGCCGCCGTCGTCGCCCACGATGAAGTGCTCGGGATCATTGGGGTCGATCCACATCGCGTGATGATCCACATGGATGCCCTGCGTCGCCGTCCGCGCGGTCTTTCCCCCATCGTCGCTGAAGAGCACCGGTGTGGAGGTGAAGTACACGCGGTCGGGGTTCTTCGTGTCCACCCGCACCTGCGAGTAGTAGAAGGGGCGCACATTGGTGGAGTTGGTCATCGTCCACGTGGCGCCGCCGTCGGCCGAGCGGTACAGGCCGGACGGGCGAACCTGCGGTTTGCCTCCCGCCTTGGCGCCAGTCATCGCCGTGTCGGCCTCGACCATCGCGTACATCACCTTCGGATTGCTGCGCGAGATATCGAAGTTGATGCGCCCGAGCGTCGTGGTCGGAAGTCCGTTCCCCTTCACCTGCGCCCACGTCGCTCCTGCGTCAGTGGACTTCCAGAGCGCGGAACCGGGGCCGCCACTGTAGAAAAAGTACGGTCCGCGCACACGCTCCCAGCTCGAGGCCCACACGATGTCCGGATTGCTCGGATCGAGCTGCACGTCCACGAAACCGGCCTTGTCACTCACGAACTTCACCAGGTCCCAGCTCTGGCCGCCATTCGTGGTCTTGTAGATGCCGCGCTCCTTGTTGGCCCCCCAGAGATGCCCGAGCGCCGCCACGTACACCACGTCCTTGTTGCGTGGATCGATCACGATGCGCGCGATCTGCTGGGTCTCCTTCAGCCCCACGAACTTCCAGGTGCGAGCGCCGTCCGTGCTCTTCCACACGCCGCCACCGGGCGAGATGGAATTGCGCGAATCCTCCTCGCCACTGCCCACGTAAATCACGTTGCTGTCGCTCGGAGCGATCGCGAGATCGCCGAGCGAAGCCACGCGCTCGTTGTCGAACACGGGGCGGAACGTGGTACCGGCATTCGTCGTCTTCCAGACGCCTCCCGCGGCCGCGGCCACATAGAAGGTCTTGGAGGGCGACGGAAGTCCTTCGATGTCGGTGATGCGGCCGCCCATGTTCGCGGGGCCGACAGGTCGCCAGCGAAAAGCGCCCATGGTCGCAGAGTCGAGCTGTTGGGCGCCGGCCAGGGTGGGGATACCAGCGCTCAGGAGGGCGATGGTGAGCAGCGGGAGAATGTGGGGGAGGCGTCGCATGCGTATGTGTGGGTGAGCGGAAGGGCCAACGCTACGCATACGGACCTCACTCGGCCAACGTTGGGCCGGTCAGCGCCGCGGCAGGACCCTGGTTTCCGCACTGCTGGTGCCCACCCGGTTGATCGCCGTCACGTGCAGCTCCGGCAGGGGCGCACCACGCACCGCCACCCGTCGCGTGTGCGCCGTTCCGGGAACGATCTCGGTGGTCCATCCACTCTCGCTCCGCGATCGGATCACCCAGAGCCAGGGTGGCAGCTCTCCAGCGCCAAGGGCAAGATCGAGCACCACATCGCCACTCGAGGGATCGGAACGCGGCGTCACGATGGGCGCCGCCGGCACACGACGGTCGAGCCACGGAGTGGCGGGGACGAGCGCTGGCGATTGGTACACATCCCGGCGCAGCCGGTCATTCAGCCCGTCGGCGTTCTTCATGAACACCTCCATGCTGAAATGCACATTTCCAGTGGCGCCTTCCTGTGCCCGCGTCGCGCGGATCTGGTCGATCACCTCGTCCACGGACCAGTGCCCGCTGCCGCGCATCCCGACCTTTGATGTGTAGTTGCCCGGCCAGAGATGTCGTCCGTGAAGATTCTGCTCCTGCCACCAGCGCAGCAGCACCGGATAACTCTGGTTCGGCCGGTCGATCGCCCAGTAGAGCTGTGGGGTGAAATAGTCGACCCAGCCCTCGCGCAGCCAGCGCCGAGCGTCGGCATACAGCTCGGTGTACTGATCCAGCCCGCGCACCGAGGGCGGATTGCCCGGACGCCAGATGCCAAAAGGACTGATACCGAAGCGCACCCACGGCTTGATGCGGTGGATCTGGCCTCCCAGCTCTTGCACGAGCTGGTCGACGTTATGACGACGCCAGTCGTCGCGCGACAGCGTGCCGCCCCCGCGCCGATACGCGGCGTAGGTGGCTGCGTCCGGAAAGTCGAGTTCGCGTCCGCGGACGATCTCCTTGTACGGATAGAAGTAGTCATCCATGTGGATGCCATCCAGGTCGTACCTCGTGACGAGGTCGGCCACCACCTTTTCCGTATGTGCCCGCACCTCGGCGCGCCCCGGATCCATCCACAGATACGGGCCGTACTGGGAGACGAGATCGGGGTTCGTGCGGCTGATGTGCGTTTGCGACGCGGGACGCCGAGCGCTGTACTGAGCGCGGTAGGGATTGATCCATGCGTGCAGCTCGAGTCCGCGTTTGTGTGCTTCGGTGATCGCGAAGGCCAGCGGATCGTAGTACGGCGACGGTGCACGCCCCATCTCGCCAGTGAGATACGATGACCAGGGCTCGAGCTTCGAGTCATAGAACGCGTCGGCCGCCGGCCGTACCTGCAGCACCACGGCATTCATCCGCAGCGCCACCAGCGTGTCGAGGATGGCGAGCAGTTCCCGCTGCTGCGCTGCAGTCGAGAGTCCCGACCGCGAGGGCCAGTCCATGTTGTCGACCGTGGCCACCCAGACCGCCCTGAACTCACGCGGAATCGCCGGTGCAGGAAGGTCAGAGGGCCGGGACGGTGTCGTCTGTCCACACGCCGTGGCGGGGAGCATGATCACGAGCGCCGTCACCACGGTGCGCACGAACCGGCGCGTTGTCGAATGCCGAAGCGTCACCGCACCGCCGACTGGCCCAGGACGCGACGATAGACGCTCAGATACCGGTTCGTGCTTTTCTCCCAGCCAAAGTCGCGAGCCATGGCTTCGCGCATCATCTCGGACCAGGCATCGGCATCCCGGAACTGATCGACGGCGCGCATGGCGGCCCGCATGAAGTCGGCGGGCGTATAGTCATCGAACAGAAACCCGGTGACGCCGTCCTCGATGGTATCCGCGAGACCGCCGACACGCCGCGCCACGGGAATGGTGCCGTACCGCTGCGCGCGCATCTGGGTGAGGCCGCAAGGCTCGTACTGCGAGGGCATGAGACAGAGGTCTGCGCCCGCGAGCAACAGATGCTCGAACTCGTCCGTGAAGTCCAGCTGCACCGCAATGCGATTGGGTGCACGCTCGGCCAGCTCCGTGAGCATGGACTCGTAGCGCTCCTCGCCGTGGCCCAGAAAGACGTACTGGGCATCGAAGGCGAAATAGCCTGGATCTCCCAGAATCAGGTCGAGCCCCTTCTGCGACACCAGGCGCGCGGTGAGCGCAAAGATGGGCGCCTGCCAGCGGCTCAGTCCCAGCTCCCGCTGTAGCGTCGCGCGACACCGCCGCTTGCCGGCGAGATTCTCGGAACTGAATCGGCGCGGGAGCAGAACGTCCGTAGCCGGATCCCAGACATCCTGATCGATGCCATTCACGATGCCCACGAACCGGTCGCGAAGGGCAACGAACACACCGTCGAGCCCGAAGCCGCCTTTCTCGGTGCGGAGCTCGTGCGCATGCGTGGGGCTCACCGTGATCACCTGATCGGAGAACACCAGGCCGCCCTTGAGCAGGTTCACCCGGTCGTACCACTCCAGCTGCCGGTTGTTGTACAGGGCATGGGGCAACCCGAGATCCGCCATGGTGGACTCGGGAAAGTGCCCCTGATAACCGGCATTGTGAACGGAGAGCACCGCCCGGATCAGCTCGTAGTAGGGGTGCGACGCGAATTCCGTCTTCAGATACACGCTCGCCAGCGCCGTCTGCCAGTCGTGCGCATGGAGGATACTCGGCGCGTCAGGAAGCAGTCGCGGCAGGGCGACCAGCACCGCGCGTGCGAACAGCGCGTATCTCCGCGCATTGTCGGAATAATCTCCCTCCGCATCGCCGTACAGATTCGGGCGATCGAAATACTCCTCGCTCTCCACGAAATACACACGCGGCGTGCCGAACGGCGCGCGCACCACCGGCTCGAAGATTCTGGCGGTCTCGGTGCGTGGCCCCACCGTCACACTGAACGGAGCACCCACCGGACGCAGTTCGGCGCGCTCGCGGATCACGCCATAGAGTGGCATGAAGATCGTGACCGGAATCCCGGAGGCTGCCTGATACTTGGCCAGGCTGGCCACCGCCTCTCCAAGGCCTCCGGTGCGCGCATAGGGCGCAAGTTCAGGCGCCAGGTGCACAACCGGAGCAGCGGAACCATCGGGACGCACGAGGGGGGCCGCGGGTACGTGCCGCGTGGGCGCACTGGGAGCCTGCACGCGGCGCGCACGTCCGGGACGTCGCTCCGAATCGGGCTGTGGCCGCTCCAATGTAGCGCCATCACTGAATCGGCCAGGCGACACTTCGCCGCCACTTAGTGCAGAAACGGCAAGTTCGGGAGGACTGCTCGGGTTTTGTGTGTTCGCTGAGATATCCATGTAAACGCGCTGAAGCCCGGTGCGGATAACCAGTCATGCAAAAACATCGCCGAACATTCTTCAGTGACACAGCGCAGGCGAGTTGCCCGTCTGAATCTCGCCCGATGCATGTACGTATGGTATCGTACAGCACCCTGCCGCCGTCACCTCTCACCCGTTCCGGTGCGCGAGTGTGGCCCGCCCCGGCTTCCTGGGGCTCTGATGATCAGTGACGGCAACCGGTCAGTCCTCTCCCACCTCGACTCACCAGCGATGACAAATCGGCGAGACTTTCTGAAAAGCGGGGCCGCCGCCGGCGCCCTCGCGCTTGCGGCGCCCGCGCTCCGGAACGGGGAGCTGTTCGCGCAGCGATTCCCCGGCGAAGAGCTGCCGGCCATGGACCCGGCCACCCGCGAGCTGCTCATGGAAGCACTGAACGCGGCGAAGCTGGGAGGTGCCGAGTTCGCCGATGCCCGCATCGGGCGCTACCGGAACAACTTCGTGATCACCCGCGAGCAGCAGATCGTGAACGTTGTCGACACCGACACCCTCGGCGTGGGCGTCCGCGTCCTGCTGAATGGCACCTGGGGGTTCGGGGCGTCGCGCGATCTCACGAAGGCGGGCGTGGTGGCCGCAACGCGTGAGGCGCTGGCCATCGCGAAGGCGAATGCTCTGCCGGTGGCAGACCGGGTGCGTCTCGCGCCTGCGATCCCCACACCCGATGGGCGGTACGTCACACCGCACACGATCGATCCATTCACCGTCCCGATCGAGCAGAAGGCGGACTTGCTGATTCGCGCCAACGCCGAGGCGATGAAGGTGTCCGGCATGAAGTTCGTGAACAGCAACATGTTCTTCGTGAAGGAAGAGAAGAACTATGCGAATACGGACGGCACGGTCACCACACAGACCGTGCTCCGGAGCTGGCTGCCCTTTGCCGCCACCGCGGTGAAGTCCGACTTCTCCGACTTCCAGACACGCACCAATGTGATCCAGCCGGCGGCGCGCGGCTACGAGTACCTGCTCGAGTCGAAGCCCGTCGAGCATGCACGGCAATGGGGTGAGGAGGCCGCCGAGAAGCTCAAGGCCAGGGCCGTGGATGTAGGGCGCTACGATCTGGTGCTGCACCCGAGTCATCTGTGGCTCACCATCCACGAGTCCATCGCGCACCCTACCGAGCTGGATCGCGCGATGGGGTACGAGGCGAACTACGCGGGCACTTCGTTCCTGGCGCCGCCGCGCGAGAAGCTCGGCAGCTTCCGCTACGGGCCGCCGATCATGAACATCCGGGGCGATCGCTCACAGGTGGGCGGATGCTCGACGATCGGGTGGGACGACGATGGCGTGAAGCCCGATGAGTTCCTGATCATCAAGAATGGTGTGGTGAACGACTATCAGACCACGCGCGAACAGGCGCCAATGCTCGACTGGTGGTACGCGAAGCAGGGGAAGCCGGTGCGCAGCCACGGATGCGCGCATGCAGATTCGTGGTCGGACGTGCAGTTCCAGCGGATGCCGAATGTGTCACTGTTGCCTGGTGAGAAGAACATCGGGTGGGACGACATCATCGCCTCCACCGACCGCGGCATCGCGATCGTGGGCGATGGCAGCTTCTCGATCGACCAGCAGCGCTACAACGCGCAGTTCGGCGGCCAGCTCTTCTACGAGATCAAGGGCGGCAAGATCACCGGCATGCTCAAGGACGTGGCGTACCAGATGCGCACGCCCGAGTTCTGGAACTCCATGGACATGATCGGCGGCAAGGGCAGCTACGAGATGGGTGCCAGCTTCTTCGACGGCAAGGGCCAGCCGGGCCAGGTGAATGCGGTGAGCCACGGATGCGTCCCGAGCCGGTTCCGCAACGTCAACGTCATCAACACTGGGAGAAAGGCATGAGCGCCCCCCGCAGCCTTTTCGCTCCGGATACCATCCTGCCCCCGACCGACCTCATGTCGCGCACGGAGGCGCAGGCCTTTCTGGAGCGTGTCGTGAAAATGTCGCGAGCCGATTCCATCGCCGCGCAGCTGGGTGGCGGATACACCGGCAACATCCGCTTCGCCGCCAATCGCATCAGCACGTCGGGTGGTGTGAGCAACTCGCAGCTCGGCATCCAGTCGTCATTCGGGGCGAAACACGCGGTGGTCACCACCAGCGACTTCTCCGATGCGGGCCTCGAGCGCGCCGTGCGGCAGAGCGAGGCCATCGCGAAACTCGTCCCGGACGATCCGGAGAACATGCCGCTGCTTCCTCCGCAGCAGTACGGCACGGTCGACGCATTTTTCGACTCGACGGCCAACCTGACGCCGGCGGACCGTGCCGCCGCGGCGCACACGGCGATCGACGCCGCCAAGGCCGCCGGAGATCTTGCCGCCGCCGGCTTCATCGTGGAAGGCACCGGCTTCAGCGCACAGGCCACGAGCACGGGACTCTTCACCTACTTCCCCTCGACCAGCGCCAACTACCAGCTCACCGTGCGCACGAACGATGGCACCGGGTCCGGATGGGCGGGCGCCGATCACCCCGACTGGCGGCAGATCGACTTCAAGGCCGTGAGTGATCGCGCTATTCAAAAGGCGCGTGCGTCCCGCAACCCGGTGGCCATCGAGCCGGGCCGGTATACCGTGATTCTGGAGCCACAGGCGGTAGGCGATCTGGTGCAGCTCCTGGCGTTCTCCCTGGATGCGCGGAGCGCAGACGAAGGCCGCAGTGCCTTCTCCAAGCAGGGGGGCGGCACCAGGACGGGCGAGCGCATCGTGGATCCGCGTGTCACCCTCTTCTCGGATCCTGCCGATCCACAGCTCCTTGGCCAGCCTTTCACCGACGACGGCTTGCCCCTCGGCCGCGAGGTCTGGATCCAGGATGGCGTGCTCAAGCAGCTGCAGTATTCCCGCTTCTGGGCCCAGAAGAAGAGCATGCGCCCGAACGGCGGGCTTGGCGCGGTGAAGATGACCGGAGGTGACAGCACCCGTGAGCAGATGATCGCATCCACGGAACGCGGAATTCTGGTGACGCGGCTCTGGTATCTCCGCCAGGTGGATCCGAGAACCGTGCTCTATACCGGCCTCACGCGCGACGGCACCTACCTGATCGAGAATGGCAAGATCACCAAGGCCGTGAAGAATCTGCGCTTCAACGAGAGTCCGCTGTTCATGCTCAACAACATCGAGGCGATCGGCCGCTCCGAGCGGGTGGCAGGCACGGAGGCGGGGGGCAATGTCGTGTTCCCGACGCTCAAGGTGCGGGACTTCAACTTCACCAGCCTCAGCGACGCAGTCTGATCGGCCACGGATGACCATGGGAACGAGGGGTCTGGCGCTGCGACGCCGGGCCCCTCACGTGTTGCGCGAAGCGTCGTGATACTGTGCGCATGCTGTTGCCTCACCCCGCTCTCGTCGTCATTTGTGACAGGCCCAGCAGGGGCGAGCCATCCGTATGAAACGACTGGACGTGGAGAAAAGGGTTCGTACCGAACGGCTCGAAAGCATCACCTCCGAGCTCCAGCGCAAGCTGCGTCCGATGTGCGGGTCGATGGACGACGACATCTTCCGGGAGATGATCGAGCAGATGGCGGAGCTGCAGCTCAAGTACGAACTGCTCGAGAAGCCCGCAGTCAGCTAGTTTTCCGGCGTCGCGCTCTCGATCCTTTCCGCCACGCCAGCTGTTGCCATGACGCATCCATCCGCCGAACCCTCCGACGTCACTCCACCGCCGACCTGCCCCAAGTGCCAGGGCGCGATGTGGGACAACCGCGAAGGCAAGCGCAATCCCAAGGCGCCCGACTTCAAGTGCAAGGATCGCGAGTGCGATGGCGTGGTCTGGCCCCCCCGAAATGCGGCG
>JBBSVF010000062.1:0-12954 GCA_038233745.1 Gemmatimonadales bacterium | reverse complement strand
CAAGGATACGCCCGGCGGAACCTGATCCCGGCCCTTTGCACAGGGCCCGTTGTGACTACGGCGGACGAACCTTTCGAGGGTCGTCCGCCGTATGACTTGTGTGATGTCTTCCCCGAATCTCGTATTTCATGACGACATCGATTGACGACGGAACTCATGATCCGCCGCAGCGGGATACATATCGGGTCCCCATCGGCCTGCCGCTGCGCGGTGAACAGCGCGCGCGCGGCGCCGTCGTCTCGCTGCTGCTGCACCTGCTGGCGCTGGCACTCCTGATCGCGCCCGTCGTGCTCGCGCGCAACGCGCTCGTGCGGATGCCGCAGGGAGCGGGCGGCAACGGTCCCGCCGGTGGCGGTGGAGGGGGCGCAGGCGCGATGGGGGATGACTACCGGGAGAATCTCCGCTACGTGCGGCTGATACCCACGCCGGTGCCCACTCCCACGAGCATCCCGCCCATACCACCGTCCGTTGTGCCGCCGGTGGTTGTGCCGGTGGTGCCGCCCGCGACCGTCGCGCCGCCCGCCCGCGATGTGCCGGCGCCGGAGCAGCCTGCGGGGGCCGGCGTCGGCGGCACCACCGTTGGCAGCGGCGGCGAAGGGGCAGGGCCGGGCAGTGGGGGTGGCACCGGGTCGGGGACAGGCATCGGACGGGGATCCGGGGTCGGCCCCGGAACAGGGGGCGGGACTCAGGCCAACTACCCGCCTCAGCCCATCGAGTTCTTCCTGCCGCCCCTTCCCGCGCCGAGCAGCGTGCGCGGCTTCCAGTTCCTGGCCGAGTTCGATGTCGACTCCACCGGCAAGGTGCTCGACATGCAGTTCACGCCCAGTCGCGATGGCGACTACAATCGGCGCCTCGCCGGCGTACTGCGGAGCTTGCGGTTCCGCCCCGGCACGCGTCCGGACGGCACGCCGCTGCGCATGAAGGCGCAGGTCGCGTATCAGTTCTGATTCCCGGCGCGCTCGCGGGAGAATCGCTCTGGCGGCTGTCCATGCGCCACCCTACATTTTGCGGGATTGAATCGAATGTTGCCGGCGACTGCCGACGACGCCCGCCTTGCTTTCCCTATCCCATCCCTGCATGAGCAGCTCGGCCGCTCCGACCGACGCCACGCCGCAGTCCGATTCCGGGTTCGTGAAGGCGATGTCGCTGACCGACGCGACGATGCTTGTCGCCGGCTCGATGATCGGCTCGGGAATCTTCATCGTCTCCGCCAGCATGGCGCGCGGGCTGCCCTCGCCCATGTGGCTGATGCTCGCCTGGATCCTCTCGAGTGTCATGACCGTGCTCGGTGCGCTCGCGTACGGTGAGCTCGCGGCCATGTATCCGCGCGCCGGCGGCCAGTACGTGTTCCTTCGCGAGTCCATGGGTCCCCTCATGGGCTTCCTGTATGGCTGGACCTTCTTCATCGTCATCCAGACCGGCACCATCGCCGCAGTGGCGGTAGCCTTCGGCAAGTTCCTCGGCGTGCTGGTGCCCGCGGTGAGTCCCGACTTCTATGCGTGGCTTCCCAAAGCCGAAGTCTGCATCGCCGCCCTCGGCTGCACGGATCCCGCAAACGCGATCACCCTCGGTCTCAATCCCCAGCGGCTCATCGGACTGCTCAGCATTGCCGTGCTCACGTGGGTGAACCTGCGCGGCGTCCGCGAGGGCAAGCTGGTGCAGACCACGTTCACGGTGGTGAAGACCGGTGCCCTGGCGCTGCTCATCCTCCTGGGGCTGACGCTCGGCCGCAACTCCGCGGCAATCGCGGCGAATTTCTCGGCGGGCAACTTCTCCGGAACGTGGACACTCTCGTCCACGCTGATCATCGCATTCGGCGCCGCCATGGTGGGTTCGCTCTTCTCCAGCGACGCGTGGAATGGGGTGACCTTCGCCGCCGCGGAAGTGAAGAACCCGTCGCGGAATCTTCCACTCGCACTGCTATTCGGCACGGGCCTCGTCTGCCTGCTCTACATCGTTGCCAACATCTCGTACCTGAGTGTGCTCCCCTTCGGCGGTGATCCTGCGGGTGCGGACGTCGTGGCGCGCGGCATCCGGCACGCCACGCAGGACCGCGTGGGAACGGCGGTGGCAGAGACGATCTTCGGAGCGAGTGCTGGGGCGATCATGGCGGTCGCGATCCTGATCAGCACCTTCGGCTGCAACAACGGGTTGATCCTGTCCGGCGCACGGGTGCTCTACGCGATGGCGAACGACGGGCTGTTCTTCCGCCGCGCTGGCACGCTGAATCGCAACCATGTGCCTGCCTTCGCGTTGATCGTGCAGTCGATCTGGACTGGCTTCCTGTGCCTCACTGGGACGTACAATCAGCTGCTGAACTACGTGATTTTTGCGGCATTGCTCTTCTACGTGTTCACCACGGTCGGCCTCTTCCTGCTGCGCGCGCGTCGGCCGGATATCGAGCGGCCTTACCGTGCGTTCGGCTATCCCGTGCTGCCCGCGTTGTACATCGTGTTGTGCATCGGTGTGATGCTCCTGCTGCTGCTCTCCCCTTCCACGCGCACCGAGGCGGTCTCCGGGATCGTGCTCGTGCTCATCGGCATTCCGGTCTTCTACCTGTGGCGTCGCGCCGAGCGCCCATCCGCCGCCCGGCTGTCCTGATCGCGGCGATTCCTTCCGTCAGCTTCCCCTTCCACGCCACATGACGCACACGCAGTCATCGCTCCTGACCGTCATCATCGGCGCGAGTCTCATCGCGCTGATCTTCGCCGTCTTCCTCGCCCGCTGGGTGCTGTCGCGCAGTCGCGGCACGCCCGAGATGCAGAAGATCTCGAATGCCATTCAGGAGGGCGCCGAGGCCTACCTCGCGCGGCAGTACAAGACCATCGGCATGCTTTCGATTGTCGTCGCGGCGATGCTCGGCATCGGCTACGGATTCTTCCGTCACACCACGGCGAACGATCCCGTGCAGGATCCGAAGACCTTCGCCCTGTATGTCACCGGGTCGTTCCTGCTGGGCGCCCTCAGTTCGGGGATCGCCGGCTACGTGGGCATGTTTGTGTCCATTCGCACGAACATCCGTGTGGCCGCCGCGGCGGTGGTCTCGCTCAACGATGCGCTGCAGACCGCCCTGCGCGGTGGTGCGGTGTCGGGGCTGTTCACGGTGGCCATGAGTCTGCTGGGCGTTGGCGGTCTGTTCGCCGTACTGTCGACGCTCACGCCGGCTGGAATGGATCAGGGCGAGTGGGCGCGACACATCCCATTCCTGATCGTCGGCTACGGTTTCGGTGCGTCGTTCGTCGCCCTGTTCGCGCAGCTCGGCGGCGGTATCTACACCAAGGCCGCTGACGTCGGCGCCGACCTGGTGGGCAAGGTGGAAGCAGGCATTCCCGAGGATGACCCACGGAATCCCGCGGTGATCGCGGATCTCGTCGGTGACAATGTCGGCGACTGCGCCGGTCGCGGAGCCGACCTGTTCGAGAGCACGGCCGCCGAGAACATCGGCGCCATGATTCTCGGTGTGCTGCTGTACAAGTCGTGTGGTGTGAGCGGCATTCTCGTCCCGCTCGTGATCATGGCCCTCGGCCTGATCTGCAGCATCGTCGGCGTGATGGTGGTGCGAACGAAGGAAGACGCAGATCCGATGAAGGCGCTGAACTTCGGCTACTACGTTACGGCCGCGCTCGTGACAGTCGCCTTCTTCTTCGCGAGCCGCACCCTCCTGCAGGTCGACGGCGCTCCGGATGCATGGTGGCACTTCTTCCTGTGCGGTGTGATCGGCATCGTCACCTCCATCGCCTTCGTGTTCATCACGCAGTACTACACCGAATACCGCTATCGCCCCGTGCTGAGCATCGCCGAGGCGAGCCAGACGGGGCCGGCCACGAACATCATCGCGGGACTCGCGGTGGGCATGGAAAGCACTGTGATGCCCGTGATCACCATCGGCATCGCGATCATCGCCAGCTACTCCCTCGGCAACGCCAGCGGGCTCGTGAACGCGGCGGGCGAAACGATCGGTGGCCTGTACGGAACGGCAGTCGCGACGATGGGCATGCTGGGAACAGCCGGCTACATCCTCGCCATGGATGTCTTTGGCCCCATTACCGACAACGCCGGCGGCATTGTCGAAATGTCCCGCCAGCCCGAGTCGGTGCGTGAGAAGACGGACCGTCTGGACTCGGTGGGCAACACCACCAAGGCACTCACGAAGGGATACGCGATCGGTTCCGCGGCGCTCGCCGCCTTCCTGCTCTTCTCGGCCTATCTTGACGAGGTGCGCAACCTCACCGGGCAGACGTTGCATGTGGATCTCAGCAAGCCTGTGGTATTCGTGGCCGGATTGCTGGGCGCGATGCTCGTGTTCTGGTTCTCGTCGCTCGCGATGACCGCGGTGCGCAAGGCCGCATCGTCCGTCATCACGGAGGTACGCCGGCAGTTCAGGGAGCGTCCCGGCATCATGGAGGGCACAGAGGACCCGGACTACGCGGCGTGCGTGGACATCGTCACCGTCGGAGCGCTCAAGGCGATGGTGCTGCCTGGTGCGCTCGTGGTGCTCTTCCCGATCGTCGTGGGTCTGGTATTCAAGCACTTCGGCGGACCTGGCGAGTACATGGGCGCCGAGTCGGTGGCGGCGCTGCTGATGGTCGGCACGATCACGGGCATCCTGATGGCCGGCTTCCTGAACAATGGCGGCGGCGCCTGGGACAATGCCAAGAAGTACATCGAGACCGGAGCCTACGGCGGCAAGCGCTCCGAGGCGCACAAGGCGGCCGTCGTGGGTGATACGGTCGGCGATCCGTTCAAGGACACTGCGGGGCCGTCCCTTCACGTGCTCGTGAAGCTGCTGAGCACGATCACGCTCGTGCTCGCGCCGCTCTTCATCTGACGGGGAGGGCGCACGCATGAATTCGCTCTTTTCGCGGAAGCCCATCGCCGAGCTCCTTTCCGAGAGGGAGGGGGGGCTCAAGCGGGTGCTGGGCGCCGGCGATCTCATCATGCTGGCGATCGGGGCGGTGATCGGCGCCGGGATCTTCGGCGCCATCGGTACCGCCGCAGCGGGGCAGACCGATGCCGCCGGCAACGTGATCCGCAGCGGTGCCGGCCCGGCGCTGGTGTTCTCCTTTCTGCTGCTCGGTGGCGTGTGTGCCCTCGCGGCGCTCTGCTACGCCGAGCTGGCGTCGATGATTCCGCAGGCGGGCAGTGCGTATGCCTACACCTACGCCACCCTCGGCGAGATCGTCGCCTGGATCATCGGCTGGGATCTCATCCTCGAGTACGCCGTTGGCAATGTGGCCGTGGCCATCTCGTGGGGCGATTACTTCAAGACGCTCACGGGCGGACTCATACATCTGCCCGTATGGCTCACCACCGGCTACCGCACCGCGCTGCTGAGTTCCGACCCCGGAATTCACGGATTGCTGGCCTCGGCGCCGCAGATCGCCGGCGTCCCGATCCTCGTGAATCTGCCCGCGTTTGCCATCGTGCTGGCCATTACCTGGGTGCTGCTGCGCGGTGTGAAAGAGAGCGCGCGCGTGAACAACATCATGGTGGTCGTGAAGCTGCTGGCGCTGGCGCTGTTCATCATTGCGGGCATGACGCGCATCAACAAGGCCAACTACACGCCGTTTGCGCCGAACGGCTTCGAGGGCATCCATCACGGCGCGGCGATCGTGTTCTTCGCCTATATCGGGTTCGACGCGATCTCGACCGCCGCCGAGGAGACGAAGGATCCCCAGCGCAATCTCCCGATCGGCATTCTGGGCGGGCTCGCGATCTGTACCGTGATCTACGTGATCGTGGGCGCGGTACTCACCGGCATGGTGAACTACAAGTTACTGGACCCCAGTGTCCATGCGGATCCGTTGGCCTTTGCCCTTCAGAGCACGGGCCTGCAGAGCGCGGCCTGGCTCGTGGCGCTGGGTGCGGTGTTCTCGATGACGGCGGTGTTGCTGGTGTTCCAGTACGGACAGCCGCGCATCTTCTATGCGATGGCCCGCGATGGACTGCTCCCGCGCTGGGCGGCGAAGATCAACCCGAAGACCCACACCCCGAGCGTCACCACGATCATCACCGGGCTCTTCGTGGCCTCGTGGGCGCTGATCGGCGATGCGGGCGAGACGTACGACCTCACGAACATCGGGACGCTCTTTGCCTTCGCGCTGGTGTGCATCGGCGTGCTCGTCCTGCGCTATACGGAGCCGGATCGCCCGCGGCCCTTCCGCGTGCCCTTCGTCTGGCCCGTGTGTCTGGGAGGCGCCGCGGCGTGTCTGTTCGTGATGAAGGGACTGCCCATCCATGCGTGGGTGCGATTCGGCTGGTGGCTCGTGATCGGCCTCGCACTCTATTTCGCCTACGGCTATCGCAACTCCACGCTGCGCCGCGCCGCCAACGGACTTCCCTCGAACCGCTGACGCCGATGTCATCCACTCCCTCCGCCATCGAGACGTCGGCAACACCGAAGCCGCCTCCGCGCGGCCTTGCCCGCGTGTCGCAGACGCAGTGGATCATGATTTCCATGGTCGTCGGCGTCGTGCTCGGCTATTTCTTTCCCGATCACCCCGCGGGCCAGGGAGGCTGGCAGGCGTCCAACCTGCAGGTGCTGTCCACCGTGTTCCTGCGCATGATCAAGTCGTTAATCGTGCCCCTGCTGTTCGCCACGCTCGTGGTGGGCATTGCCGGCCACGGCGACGACATGAAGCGAGTGGGGAAGCTCGCGTTCCGCTCGATTCTCTACTTCGAGTTCGTCACGACGCTCGCGCTGGTGGTCGGCCTGCTCGCGGTGAATATCGTGAAGCCAGGCCGTGGGGTGAATCTCTCCGCGGTCACAGCGGAGGCGGGCTCGGCGTTCGCAAAAAAACAGACAACGTTCTCCGCGGTGGTGGAGCACACGGTGCCGCAGAGCTTCTTCGAGGCGGCGGCCAACAACGAAGTGCTGCAGATCGTATTCTTCGCGATCATCTTCGCCGTGGCGCTCTCGCAGGTGCAGGGCGCGACCAAGACCTTCATGCTGTCCTTCTGCGAAAGCCTGAGCGAGATCATGTTCAAGTTCGTGGGCATCGTCATGGCGTTCGCCCCCTTCGGCATCGGCGGCGCCATCGCGGTGACCGTGGGGAAGAGCGGCCTGGGCGTGTTGCGCAATCTCGGCGTGCTCGTGCTCACGCTCTACGGGGCGCTCGCGGTGTTCGTGCTGTTCGTGCTCATTCCCATTGCCCTGCTTGCCCGAGTGCCGCTGCGGCGCTTCTGGCAGGCGACGAGAGAACCCTGGCTCATTGCCTTCACCACGGCAAGCTCGGAAGCGGCGTTTCCGCTGGCACTGCAGCGCATGGAAAAGCTCGGTGTTCCGCGGCGCATCGTCGCCTTCGTGTTGCCCACCGGGTACTCGTTCAATCTCGATGGGAGCACGCTGTACCTGGCGCTGGCCTCGGTGTTTGTCGCGCAGGCGGCGAGCATCGACATGCCGATCGGCACGCAGATTCTGATGATGCTTACGCTGATGCTTACCAGCAAGGGCGTGGCGGCGGTGCCCCGGGCCTCGCTCGTGATTCTCTCGGGGGCGCTCTCACAGTTCGGACTGCCGCTGGAGGGTGTGGCGGTAATCCTTGGTGTTGACGCCCTCATGGACATGGCGCGGACATCCATCAACCTGATCGGCAACTGCCTCGCGACGGTCGTGATGGCGCGCTGGGAGGGCGTCTTTCAGCTATCGGATGAAGACACGCCGGTCGCCGATGCGCTGGCCGGCGCACCGCTGCTCATGCCCACCGTAAAGACACCGGATCTCGAGTAAGGTCAGCCTGTCGCGGGAGAGGCTGGGGCTAGGCAGTACCGCCTCCACGCGAGCGGACGCGACGGCCGTCGACCGCCGAAGCGTGGGTATCAGGATGCCGACGTACCTGCAAACCTGAGCGCCCCACGCACCGAGCCGCGAGCGGGCTGCACTTCCGCGGTGTGAAACTGGGCTCCGGGAACCGCGCTCCGGAGCCGCTGCTCCAATCGCTTCCGCAGCGTGGTGCCGCGCGTGAGCATCCCGCCAGTGAACGCCACGGGAATGGCCGCGCGCTCATCCCCGAACGCTTCACGCGCCAGGGTGCGGACATGCAGCACCAACTCCTCCACGGCGAGTGCAAGTAACGAGTTCGCGCGCAGATCTCCCGCCTCGGCGACACTGCTGACCACAGGAGCAAGCGACGCGAACTTCGCCGGCGTGGCCTGCGCGGCCCAGGCGATCAGCGCCTGCGGATCGTTCACTTCGGCCGCGGTGAGTACCGCACCCACCAGCGCCGTTTCCGGTTCGCGTCCGTCGCTGGCGGAGGCCACGATACTGAGCGCCCGTCGCCCGATCCACGCACCGCTGCCCTCGTCGCCGAACACCGGACCCCACCCGCCGCACCGCGCGGTGGCGCCCGTCGGTCCACGCGCGAAGGCGGCCGATCCGGTCCCGCTGATCAGCAGGATGCCCGGACCGTCGCCGAACGCGTCATCCAGCGCTATCGAATAGTCGGGGTGGATGATCACCTCCTCCGCGACCTCGCGTGCAGCCAGCGCCTGCCAGAGTTGCTCGCGCTCCGGCTCGCGCGCAGCCCCAGCCACGCCGATGCAGAGCACCTTCGGCACCACGTGACTCATGTCGCACGCCGCAAGCGCCTCAGCGAGCGTGGTGGCAATGACGTCGCACGAGTGCTCCGCCCCCCCAGGACGCACCGCGCTCCCGGGACCCACCACCTCGGCCAGCGGTGCGCCCGCGGCGTCGGCAATGATGATGCGGGTCTTGGAGCCGCCGCCGTCCACACCCGCCACGATGAAGCTCATGTCGTCTCCACCACGCGCGGAGGCAGTAGCGGAGGCATCGGGTGAAAGAAACTCGAGATGATGCCGACCAGGAGCGTGAGCGAGGTGCCGATGAGCACGTACCAGGGCCACGCAATCTTCGCCACATTCACAAGTGAGCCTGCCAGCGAGGGCACGGCCGCGGAGATCGGCTTCGCGAACACGATGAACGCCATCGTGAAGATCGCCACGGACATGCCGAGGATCGCGTCGCGCTGGATCGCACGACGCCAGTAAATGCCAAGGAAGAATCCGCCGAGCAGTCCGCCCGAGGTGAATGACGCGATGCCCAGGGCCACCACGACGACCGGGGTCTTGGTATCCTGCGGAAACAGGAGCGCGCCGAGCGTGAGTACCACACCCCAGGCGAGCGCGAATCTGCGGCCCATCTTCAATGTCTGCGGATCGTCCACCGAGCGGCGGGTGAGCGGCAGGTAGATGTCGTGCGTCGTCGCGCCCGCGAGCGAGTTGATCGCTCCGGAGTGCGTGCTCATCGTCGCGGCGACGATGGCGGCGACGATCAGTCCCACGAGCCCCTGCGGCATGCGCTCGAGGATGAACGTCGGGAAGATCACGTCCGTCGCCGGAAAGATCTGTCCGCGATAGAACGCCCAGAGCCCAAGGCCGATCGTGAGAAAGAGGAAGAACTGGACGAAGACGACGAACCCGGACCCGATGATCGCGCGCTGCGCGTCCTTCAGCGAACGCGACGACATGAGCCGCTGCACAATCAGCTGGTCGGTGCCATGCGACGCCATCGCCAGGAACGCGCCGCCGAGCAGTCCGGCAAACAGTGTATGTGCGCGGTCGAAGCCCATGTAGGTATCGATCGCGCGCGTCTTCCCCGCCGCGCCAGCCGAGCTCCAGATCTCGCTCCACCCACCGGGCACGAGCCGGCCGAGGATGACGATGGCGGCCAACGCGCCACAGATGTAGATGCCTGCTTGCACGAGCTCCGTCCACACCACGGCCTTCATGCCGCCCTTGTACGTGTACAGGACCGTGAGCAGTCCAAGAAGCAGCACGGAGATGGGCAGGACATGCGCCTTGTTCTCCACGCTCGGGCTGATGATCAGCGCCACCGGAATGGCCGTGGCAAACACACGCACCGAGTCGGCGAGGGCGCGCGTGATCATGAAGACGATTGACGTGAACCGCCGTGTGGCCAGGCCGAAGCGCGTTTCGAGCAGCGCGTAGGCGGTGACGAGATTGCCCGCGAAGTATCGCGGGAGCAGCACGTGGGCAACGACAAAGCGACCGATGATGTAGCCGGCCACCACCTGGAGAAAGCCGAGGTCGCCGGTGCCCGTTGTCGAGCCGTAGGCGAGCCCCGGAATGCTGATGAAGGTCAGCGCACTTGTCTCGCTCGCCACGATGGAGAACATGACGGCCCACCACGGGATGGCGCCGTCGGCGACGAAGTAGTCCTTCGCATCCTTCTGCTTCCGTCCGACGTACAGCCCGAGCGCCGTGGTGCCTGCCAGGTAGGCGAACAGCACGATCCAGTCGAGGAGGTGGAATCGGGTCACGACGAACTCCTAGGCGACGACGTAGGCTTCCATGGCGAAGTACTCGGCGAGTCCGAGTCGGTCCAGCAGTGCCGCTGTGTCCTTGTTGCGTGCATCCACTCGCTGCCAGAACTCGCGATCATCCTGGCCCGGAAAGGGCGCGGAATCCTTCTGCGACTGGTGCTTGAAGATCGCCTGGATCTTCAGCCGCAGCTCCTCCTGCGACATCGGCACCAGCCAGGTCGCATCCGTTACGTCCCACTCCTGCCATGCGCCGCGATACAGCCAGACATCGGGCCGCGGAAAATCGATCTCCAGGAGCGCGCGATCGATGGCTTCCTTGCACATCCTGTGCGTGCCGTGTGGATCCGACAGATCGCCCGCCACGAAGATGATCTCCGGTCGGATCTCATTCAGCAGGTCGCGGACGATCGCGACGTCTGCAGGGCCGATTGGATCCTTCCGCACCTTTCCGGTCTGATAGAAGGGAAGATCCAGGAAGCGCGCATTCTTCCGCGAGAGTCCCATCACTTCGATACCGGCGACCGCTTCGCTCTCGCGGATGATGCGCTTCACATTCTGCACCTCCGCGATGTCCACGTCGCCCGGTTGCTTGCTATCGAGAAAGGCGTACACCCGCGACGCGAGTTCATCCACCACCCGACTGCCCACACGCTGTTCGTGAGACAGCCGATGCACAAAGTCCACGTACCGGCGGACGTCGTGATCGAACACGGCGATGTTGCCGCTGGTCATGTAGGCGATCAGCATCTCATTGTCATTCTCCACGAACTTGCGGAGGATCCCCCCCATCGAGATCACATCATCATCCGGGTGTGGAGAGAAGCAGATGGTACGCTTGCCCGTGGGCAGCTTGCTCTTGCCGCGAATGCGCGCACCGAGGGCGTTGAACACCACGCCGTTCACCGCCCCCGGAGACCGGTGCCGCGCCACGAGCGACGACATGCCATGGTCGGCGTAGTCGCGCTGCGTGAGCTTGAGGATCGCCCGCTGGGTCTGCTGCGAGAGCCACACCACCGCGCGGAGCGTGAGTTCGTCCGTCCACTCCACCTCGTCCAGCAGCCACGGCGTCTTCACGCGCGTGAGTTCGGCGCCCGCCGCCCGGTCCACGTAGAACGTGGCCTTGGGATGCCGCTGCAGGAAGGTGGCCGCCACTTCGAGGTTGATCTCGCCTTCCACGGCCCGACGCACGATGAGCGCCTTGTGCTCACCCGTGGCGAGCAGCGCAATCTCGCGCGCGTCGAGAATCGTGGCGACGCCCATCGTGAGCGCCTCCTTCGGCACGAATTCCTCGCCATAGAAATCCGAGGCCGCGTCGCGTCGCGTCACGGCGTCCAGATGCACCAGTCGCGTGCGGCTCTGCGCCCCCGAGCCGGGTTCGTTGAAGCCGATATGTCCGGTCTTGCCGATGCCGAGAATCTGGAAGTCGATGCCGCCGGCGCGGGCGATGGCACTCTCGTAGCGACGACATTCGTCCTCCACCTGCTCGCGGGGAACATCTCCCCGCGGGACAGGCACGTTCTCCGGGAGAATGTCGATGTGCGAGAAGAGATTCTCCCACATGAACCGGTGATACGAGTGGATGTTGTCGGGCTGCATCGGGTAGTACTCGTCGAGATTGAAGCTCACGACGTTCGCGAAGCTCAGCCCCTCGTCCTGATGCATCCGGATCAGCTCCCGATAGACGCCGATCGGCGTCGAGCCCGTTGCGAGTCCGAGCACGGTCATCTCGCCCGATGCCTGCTTCTCCTCGATCAGATTGGCAATGCGTGTGGCCACGAGGCGCGCGAGATCCTCATGCTCCTCCACCACGATGGTGCGAATGTGTTCGAGGGCAGTGGCGTGCGGGGGGACACGCGAAGGCCCGCGAGTCGCTGAGCGATCGCGGGCCGCGTGTCCGGAACCGACGTCCGCAGGGGCGTCAGAGACCGGCATGTGCATGGGAGGGAAGGGGATCAGGCCGAGAAGGAACTGCCGCAGCCACAGCCGCCGGTGGCGCTGGGATTCTTGAACGTGAAGCCGGAGCCCTGCATCGACGACACGTAATCGATGACGACGCCGCTGATGTACTGCGCCGAGAATGGATCAACGAACACGCGGTAGTCGCCCAGGTCGACGACCACGTCATCCTCCGCCGCGGCATCCTCGATGAGGAGCCCATACTTGAATCCGCTGCAGCCACCGGGCTGCACACTCACGCGAAGACCGCCGACCGCGGGGTCGACACCCTCCTGCGTCATGAACTTCTGGACCTCAACGCCGGCAGTCGGCGTGACGGTCATCATTACGTCGGGCTGGCTGGTCGTGCTCACGGGGCCTCCGGAAAAATGGAGCAGACGCGGACTGATTCAGTCTCTACGCTGCTCTCAATATATACCGCGGAAGGCAAATGGTTCAAGCAACGGGGCCTGTCCGGGCCGTGGAACCTCCGCCAGCGGGCTGGCGGGAGCCCGCGCCCGAGAAACGGGCCCGGACCCCGCGCCGCGCGAGGTTCTCGAATATCCGGAACGCCGCTTCAGTCACCCATCGCGTCGGCAGCCTGGCGCGCCGTCACCAGCGCGTCCTCCGAACGGAACGCGCGCGCGATCCACGCGAACGCCGCCGCCGCAACCACGAGCATCACGACACCCGTCATCGTCTCGCCGAAGACGAGCTT
>JBBSVF010000061.1:0-13010 GCA_038233745.1 Gemmatimonadales bacterium | reverse complement strand
TGGCCACACGGACGAGAGAGGCTCGCCACGGGCGACGGACTCCGCGATGTCCAGGAACCGCTCGAGGTAAGCCGGCACGCCAATGAGCGACCCCACCGGCTTGCGCCACGCTTCGTGGACCGTGCGCTCGATGCGCTCCTGCCAGTCCACGATGGATGCCACGGGAGGCGTAGGGAGTATGAAGTCACGCCGCTGCCGCTGCGCCAGCTCGTACATGAGCCCGGAGATGAAGCCGATCTTCATCCCTCGTTCCACACGTACCGTGGTGGACGCCGTCACGAGCAGCCACTTGGTAAAATGGGGAATAAAGTGGCGGCCTTCGCGCAACTGGAAGAGCAGCGCACGTCGCGAGAACTGCTGCACTGTGCCGAGTGAGCGCGCTGTGTGCGGAATCAGCTTGGGCTCGCCGGTACTACCGGAGGTTTCTCCCAGGGCGACGATCGGCTCGCTTCCGAAGGCGTGCCGATCTGTGAACGCGAGTTCTGTATAGGTCCGATAGAAGTCCGAATCGCGAGGAGGCAGCGCGAGGAACTCCTCGGCGCTCTCACGACCGCTGAGCCCCAGCGCCTTCGCGACCGGACTGCCAGCCGACCGCTCGAGGATGGACCGCAGCAGCGATCGCTGGTGACCCTCCACGTCGCGCAGCACCGCACGATGGCGGGCGCAGAGCAGCGTGGTGAGTGGCTCCAGCGTCATGGGCGCCGAACCGATCGCGTCATGACTTCATGACGCATAACGAACGGATCAGTTACGCTTCGCTCGTCCCGTGCGATGCCAACACGGTTCCGGTTTGGTGGCTCGCTCTTGCCAAATTTGGCAAGAGCCCTTTCTGGGGCGAGGTTGCCCAGGGCCCGCCGTGGCGCCGCGGGCTCTGCACCACGAGCTCACTCTTGCCAAATTTGGCAAGAGGGGCGCCGGAGCAGAGTTGTCGCCCGCCGCATGCCCCGCACTGGCGCGAACTGTCACTGCCCCGCATTAAGATTGGGGTACCGACCTCCCTGCGCCCCCAGGCATGCCCCTTACCCTCGTCTCGAGCACATCTCCGTCAGCCCTGGCTGCCCGCCTCGCCGGCGATCTTTCGTCGCATCCGCTGGACCCATTTACAACCGATGTCTGCATCGTCCAGAGCCGAGGCATCGAGCGCTGGATCAAGAACGAACTCGCCACCCGATTGGGCTGCGCCGCGAACATCGTCTTTCCCTTCGCGTCCCCGTTCTTTCACGACCTGGCCGCGCCAGGGCCGAAAGCGAATCCCGCAGACGCCACAACCCCGTACCGCCACGACGACCGCCACGAACTCACATGGCGCATCCTCGCGCTCCTGGAAGCGGACATCGCCGACGAACCGCACTTCGAGCCGATCCGCGCCTTCGTCGGCCCACGCGACATTCGCGACACACGAAAGCTCCTCGGTCTGGCCTCGGCGCTCGTGGCCCGATTCGAGGAGTACCAGCTCTTTCGTCCCGACATGCTGCTTGCCTGGAGCAGCGAAGTCACCGCGATGCACAGCACAGCAGAGCGCTGGCAATCCGAACTCTGGCGCCGCGCCACCGCTGACCTTCCGCATCACACGAACGTCGCGCGTCTCTACACCGATCTGCTCGCCCGGCTGACCGCGGGAGATGACATCGCCCTCCCTGAGCGCCTCAGCATCATCGGCGTCAACACGCTGCCGCCGATCCTGGTGCAGCTCGTGCACGCCGTGGCACGTCGCATACCCGTCCGCATGTATCTGCACGTGCCGCCGCGCGGCGCACGTGCAGACGAGCGGACGACGAGTCCACTGTTCAGCACCTTCGGCACTGTCGTCCGCGAACTGATCGCACTGCTGGAGTCCTGCCAGCCACCCGGTTCAGCAATCACCTACGAGGAGCTGGACGTCGACCGCACCAGCACGTCCGCGCAGAGCAGGGGCGCCGAGGCGTCTCTCCTCCACACCCTCCAGCACGACATCGCCACCGGCACCCAACGCGGTCCCGAGCCCGAGAACACGGCGGCAACGACGCTACAGCCCGACGACATCTCCCTCACCGTCCACCGCTGCCACTCGCCACTGCGCGAGATGGAGGTGCTGCGCGATCACCTGCTCGCCGCGCTCGCTGACGACCCGTCACTCCGTCCGCACGACATTCTCCTCCTCGTTCCTGACATGCGCGCATATGCACCAGTTGTCGAGGCGGTCTTTGGCGTTCGCGAAGCGGGCTTTCCATGGATTCCACATCACATCGCCGACCGCCCCATTGCGCAGGAGTCTCGCGTCGTCGATGCAGCACTTCGCCTCCTCCGCCTCGTGGGTGCCCGCTGGACCACCACGGAGATCATCGAGCTGCTGGGCCTCGCTCCCATCCGCGCGGCAGCGGGCCTCGACAACGCGTCGCTCGACACCATCGTCGCCTGGATCGACGCCACCAACATCCGCTGGGGCCGCGACGGGGCAACACGCGCCGAACTGTTCAACCTCCCCGCGCTCGACGCGAATACCTGGCGCGCCGGGCTCGACCGTCTCCTGATGGGCTATGCCACAGGCCGCAATCGCGACCTGATCGCCGGCATCCTCCCGCACTCCGGCGACCTCCTCGGCGATCCCGCCACCCTCGGTGTCTTCTCGGCGTGGCTCGAATCGCTGTTCGAGATGCTCGCGGACTGGCGCACCGCACGCTCGCTTACCGAATGGGCGACGTCGATTCGCGACGGACTGGTCCGATTCATCGCGCCCGCGGATGACAACGAACGGCGCGATCTGGATGTGATGCTCCGCGCAGTCGCGGCCCTCGCCGACGTCAATCACAGCGCGCACGATCCCGCAAACAACACGGGGGCGGTGGAACTGCCAACCGTGCGCGACTGGCTGGAGTCCGAGCTCGCCGACGACCAACTCTCCTCGGGCTTCCTCACGGGGGGCATGACCGTCTGTGCCCTGAAGCCGATGCGCGTCGTCCCGCATCGCATCATCGCCATCGCCGGCCTGGACGACGCGAGCTTTCCCCGCGCCCACACGCGGCCGGCCTTCGACCTGATCGCGGCCGAACGACGCGCCGGAGACCGCAGCAACCGCGCCGATGACCGCCAACTGTTTCTCGAAACACTGCTCGCCGCCGGCGACCGTCTGCACCTCTCCTACGTTGCATGCTCGGCGCGCAATAATGCGCAGCGTGCATCATCGGTCGTGATTGCCGAGCTGCTGGACGTCGTGGATCGCTCGGCGGTTCCGGCATCAGGCACTGAACGCGCCAGTGCACTCATTACGCACGATCACGCGCTGCAGCCATTCAGCGCGCGATACTTCGGGGGAGACGCCACCGGGCGGCTGTTCACGTACTCACGAGCAAATGGTCACGCGCTGGCCGCGATCATCCCGGACCAGCGGCCGGAGGCGATCACCTTCGTGACGGAGGCATTCATCGCACCCGGCAACGAGGGTGTGACGCTCGACGTTCACCTCGATGACCTGATCGCCTGCTGGCGCAATCCGGCCCGCTTCTATTGCCGGAGGACGCTGGGCATCATTATACCCGACAGCGGCGGTGCGCTGGACGAGAGCGAGCCGATGACGATGGATCAACTCGCGCGCTATGGACTTCACGCGACGATGCTCGGCCGTTTTCTCGCGCGCACCGCGGATGACGCACGCGACAGTGCAGAAGCGATCGCTGCAGGCGCTCTGCCGAGTGGAGAACTGGGCAACGCCTGGTTGAGCACATTGCGCGAGGACCTGGAACCATTGCTTGGAAAGCTCGATCATGTCACGATCGAAGAACCGGCGAGCATCGATATACGAGGCCGAGGCTGGCGCCTGCACGGCCGCGTGAACGGCATCACTGGCGAGGGGCGCATTCACGTGCGCCCTGCACGCAGCAAACCGAAGGACCTGCTCGCGGCCTGGATTACCCACGTCGCTCTCACTGCTGCGCATGGGCCGATGACCACGAGCATCGTGGCGAGGGACTGCACTCACTCCATCCCTGAACTCGCGCAGGAACGCGCGCTTGAACTGTTGACGGAGCTGGTCGACGGCTACCGCGCGATGCTGGCCGAGCCGATTCCCTTCTTCGAGAACGCGAGTCATGCCTATGTAGCGCAGACCATCGCCATCGCGCGACCGGGATCCAGGGCTGGAGTAGCCCCTGAGGACAAGATGCGGAGCGCATACATCGGCAGCGACTTCGCCGGCGCACCCCCCGGCGACGGGACAGAGGCCCACACGGCGCTCGCCTGGCGGGGTCGCGATCCACTGGATCCGCCGGCTGCCGCAGTTCGCTGGGCGGAGCGCTTCTGGACGCCCGCGTTCGCAATGATCACGAAGTCATGAGCTCCTCCACCGCAATCGCCTTCGATGCGAGTGAGGTCTCACTGGAGCCTGGCGTCGCCCTCGTGGAGGCGAGCGCCGGTACGGGAAAGACGTACTCGATCACGCAGCTCGTGCTGCGGCTCCTGTTCGCACGTCGCCCCGATCACACGTACCGCGTGCGCGGCCTTGGCAGTATTCTCGTGGTGACCTTCACCAACGCCGCCACCGATGAGCTGATTACCCGCGTGCGCGCAATTCTGCGCGCGGCCACCGACGTCTTTGCCGGCACGGTAGAACAGTCGGCGGAGAACGCGGATCTGTTCGCACTCCGGGACATAGTCGGTTCGGAAGGTCTCCCGCGCCTGCTGGCAGCACTTGCCGACCTGGATGAACTCGCCGTGTTCACGATCCACGGGTTCTGCCGCCGCGTCCTGGAAGAAAACGCGCTCGAAAGCGGTACGCCGTTCGGCGCACGATTCCTCGAGGATGATGGATTGCTGCGGGAGCGGATCGCCGAGGATTGGTGGCGCCGAACAATGTACGAGGACGCCACGCTGGCGGAGCTGGCGGTCCAGTCGGGGTGGACACACGACGTCTTCCTGGAGGACCTGGCCAAGTGGCAGCGCCTGCCAGACACGGAAATCGATCCGGACATCAGCATGGCCGCCGCACGGAGGGACGTGAGCGCGGCGGTGCAGCAGCTGGCGACAGTCTGGAACGCGAGCGCGGCGCGCGATTTCATTGCCGCGCGGAAATGGAATGGAAAATCGCCCTTCAAGAGCGAGGACAAGCGCGAGGAACTTCTCGCGAAGGTTGCAGCACTTCTTGCGGGCCATGCGAATCTCGCCGGACAGGTAGCCGCGGCCTTTTCGACAGGCGCAATGATGGATGCAGCGGATGGCATGTCAAAGCGCGATCGCGATCGCTATCAGGCGGCCACGCCCGAGCCGTTCGTTCGTGCGATGGATGGACTCGCCGATGCGGTTCTGGGCTTTCGCGTCGCCGTCCGCGTCTTCTGCATGCGTGATGTCCAGCAACGCTTTGACAGCGAGAAACGGCGCCGCCATCTCCTGGGCTTCGACGATCTCCTGCGCAATCTCCGGGACGCCCTCGTCGCCGAGGGCCCGGATGGCCATCTCGCTCGCGCGATTCGCGCTCGCTACGACGCCGCCCTCATCGACGAGTTTCAGGATACCGATCCCTTCCAGTTCCCGATCTTTGCGACGGCCTTCGCCGATCGGCCGCTCTTCCTGATCGGCGATCCCAAGCAGGCCATCTACAGCTTTCGCGGTGCCGATCTGCATGCGTATCTCGCCGCCGTCGCCAGCGCTGGAGAGCACTACACCCTCGCGAGAAACTGGCGAAGTACTCCCCGGATGGTGGCGGCCGTGAATGCGCTGTTCAGTTTCCGCAGCGACGCATTCCTGCACTCTGCGATCGCCTTCACCCCCGTGGCGGCCGCGCGCGAACCGCACGACTCGGTGCAACACGACGGACTCGGCGCCCTCCATTGGTGGCTGCTCGAACAGGACGAGCACGGATCAACGCAGCAGCTGAACAAGGGCGACGCGATGGACCTCGTGACGCGACAGCTGGTGCGTGAAGTGGTTCGCCTGCTCACGCCGGACACGCACGGACAGGCATTGCGTGCCGGCCAGATCGCCATTCTCGTGCGCAGCAAATACCAGGGGGTTGCGTTCCAGCGCGCCCTCCGGCGCGCGCGCGTGCCGAGCATCGTTGCCGGAATGGACGACATCCTCCTGTCGGACGAGCTTCGGGATCTGGAATGGATCATGACCGCGATTCTCTCGCCGGGCCGCGCCGGTATCGTACGCGCAGCCCTCGCAACGGAACTCTGGGGTTACTCGGCACACGACATCGCCCGTCTCGCGCTCCCGGAGCATGACGACGAATGGCAGGCTCGCGTCGATCAGCTCACGGGATGGCGTGACGAGTGGCACCGTCACGGGTTCATGCGGATGATCCAGCGAGTGCTCACCGAGCTCGGTGTGCAGCGACTGCTCGCCCTGGAGAACGGTGATCGTCGTCTCACGAATTTCCGGCATGCCGTAGAGCTGCTGCAGGAGGCGACAGCGGACGAGCAGCTCTCTCCCGAGGCGCTCCTTCCGTGGATTGCGCGCACGCGCGACCAGAAAAAGGTCTCTTCCGAACGCACGGAGTTGCGTCTCGAGAGCGACGCCGACGCCGTGCAGATCTCCACGATCCACAAGGCGAAGGGCCTCGAGTACGACGTAGTGTTCTGTCCCACACTCTGGGCCACGCGCCGCGACAAGGCCGACGAGCCGGTGCTGGTGCACGAGGACGGACGTGTGGTGTTCGACCACGGCTCCGATCGGCGCACAGAGCGTGGCGCGCTGGCCGACGCCGAGGCGCTCGCCGAGGAACTGCGGCTGGTGTACGTGGCGCTGACACGCGCGAGGTTCAGATGCTACGTCGCATGGGGCGCGGTGGTGCCGAAGAATGGGGCGCATTTCGGCCACACCGCACTCGGCTACCTTCTTCGCCAATCCACGGACCCCCGCTCGGCCATCGAACACTGCGCGGAAGTGCCCACAGAATGGACTCGTTCCACGGCGCAGGCGGCCAAGCCGGTGCAGGCACTGGTTGAGGCAAATGCCGGCAGCATGAGCATGGAGTCAGTCGTCGCCGACGAGGACCCACTGCCGCGCCTCGCCATTGACGCGACTGACATCTTCGTACCCAAGTGGCGCGAATGGCACCCGGCGCACGACAGGCTGCAGAGCTGGCGTATGACGAGCTTCACCTCACTTGCATCGGGGAGTCACACCGATGATGCGCGTGACATCGGCGACGCCGGCACCCACGACGCAACACCGTTTATCGACTCGCCGCGTGACTTCCTGTCCTTTCCGTCCGGCCGCATCCCGGGCATCGCGCTGCACGAGCTCTTCGAACGCATCGACTTCTGCGCCACGCGCGAAGAACTCACTGTGCTCAGCCGTGAGATTCTCCCGCGGATGGCCCTGCTCGACCATCCGGAGCGTGTCGACGCGGTAGTCGGGATGGCTGAGCAGGTGCTCGGGTGTCCGTTGCCGGGCGCCGGATTCGCGCTGCGTGATGTTCCCAGGCGGAAAACCCTCCGTGAGTGGGCCTTTCAGCTTCCACTCGGTGTGATCGAGAGCGGAACGCTCGCACGTGTGTTCTCGGAACACGGTGGTGCGCTCGGCCAGCGGTACGCGCCGGCGTTGCGCACCATCGGCGCCGAGCGTGTACAGGGGTTTCTCACCGGCGTGGTTGATCTCGCCTTCGAGCACCGGGGGCGGTGGCATGTCGTCGACTGGAAATCCAACCACCTCGGAACCGACCCCGCGTCGTACGAACCGGCAGCGCTCGAGCGCGCGATGATCGGCAGTCACTACATCCTGCAATACCATCTTTATATCACCGCGCTTCATCGATTCCTTCGCGCGCGCGTGCCGGGCTACACGTATGAGACGCATGTGGCAGGCGCGTGGTACGCGTTCCTGCGAGGCGTGGACGGAACGGAGCGCGGCTGGTTCCGTGATCGCCCGCCGCTCGCACTCATACGCGCCCTCGATGAGGTGATGGGCGCGGTGCCGGAGTTCGTGAGCGCATGAGAGAGCTCGCCACACTCGCATGTAGTGGAGCGCTGTCGCCGATCGACGCCGAGCTCGGCATCCTGATCGGTCGAAAGGCGCTCGTCGCATTGGGCGACGCCGATGCCGCGCGGCATGTCGGGCTCGCAGCGGCACTGTTGAGCAGCGAGCGTGGCGCTGGGCATAGCTGTCTTCCACTCGAAACGCTCGCGGAGCGTGCCGCGGAGTTCGTCGGTATGCCGGCCAGCGTGCCTGCCGACGCGGAGGCATGGCGAGAGCTGCTGAACCGGTGTGGTGTCTGCAGCGATGCCGACGCCGATGCGCCAACCCCACTCGTGCTGGACGGCGATCGGCTGTATCTGTCGAGATATCATGCTGCCGAGTGCCGGTTGGCGACCGCTATCGGCGATCGGCTGGGTGGGGCAGGCACGCGGTCGCTGTCGGCCTCCACGGAGGCGCTCTTCGCGCGCCTCTTCCCTGCGAGCGAGGCGCCGGACCTGCAGGCCAGCGCTGCGCGCGCCGCGCTGCAGGGCGGGATTACCGTGATCACTGGAGGGCCGGGCACCGGCAAGACCAGCACGGTCGCAAGGATTCTCGCGCTGCTGCTGAGTGAAGATCGAACGGTTCAGATCGCCCTCGCTGCACCCACCGGCAAGGCCGCGGCACGGTTGGCCGAGTCCATTCGCAGCGGGTTGGCGACGTTGACGCTGGATGCCGGGCTCCGCGCCCGCGTGCCCCTCGATGGACGTACACTGCACCGGTTGCTCGGGTATCGTCCGTGGGATGACACTTTCCGGCACGGCGCCGAGGAGCCGCTGGGAGAGGACGTCGTCGTGGTGGATGAGGCGTCGATGGTTGACGTGCTCATGATGGACGCCCTGTTCGCAGCGCTGCGGCCCGCGACGCGCGTGATTCTCCTTGGCGATCAGGATCAGCTCGCCAGTGTGGACACGGGCTTCGTGCTTGGCGACATCTGTCGAGCGGCTGAGGCGCGTGGCATCATGCAGGGTGCGGTCGTGCGGCTGCGGCGTTCGTATCGGTTCGCCGAGGGATCGGGGATCGCGACGCTCGCCCGATGCATCCGAGCGGGGGATGCGGTGGGCGCGTTGGATGTGCTGGAGGATCCTGCGCAGGATGCAGTCACGCTGCGTGACCATCACCGTGATATTGACGTGTTGCTCGCGCCGATGCAGGCGTCGCTTTACCGGTATCTCGGCGCACAGACTCCGGAGCACGCCATGGCGACGCTGGGGGAATTCCGGGTGCTGTGCGCACTGCGGCAGGGCGCGGAGGGAGTGGCGGGGCTCAACGCCTCCATCGAAGCCTGGCTTCGTGCGCGCGGGCTGATCGGACGGGGGGTGTGGTATGACAGACGCCCCGTACTGGTGACGGCGAATGATGCGTCCACCGGACTGTGGAATGGCGACGTTGGCGTGGTGATGCTCGACGAGGAACGACCACGCGTCTGGTTCCAGGGCGTGAATGGTGCCTTGCGGTCGGTGTCGCCCTCGCGCATGCCCGCACACGACACGGCGTGGGCCATGACCGTTCACAAGTCACAGGGTTCCGAGTGGGATGACGTGCTGCTCGTGCTGCCGCGCGAGGATGCGCAGGTGCTCACGCGGGAGCTGCTGTATACGGCGGTCACGCGAGCGCGTCGCCATGTGGAGATCGTTGGCGGCGCGGATGTGCTCATGCGCGGGATTGGCCGTGTTACGCGCCGCGCATCTGGGCTGGCCGATCGGCTGCGCGGCTGAGAGCTTTGCCCTCATGCCTTCCACGAAAGTCCAGCGCTGGATCGATCTGCTCGCCGCCATGCTCGCACATCGGTTACCAGTCACCTTCGACCAGCTCGTCGCGCATGTGCCCGCCTATCTCGAGGATGGCAGTGTCGCTGCGGATGGCGCCTCGCCCACACTCAAGCGCATGTTCGAGCGCGACAAGGTGGAGCTGCGCGACCTCGGCGTCCCGATCGAGACTCTCGGCGAGGACGGCAGCGAGGAGATGGCGTATCGGCTCCGGCCGAACGCGTTCTACCTGCCATATCTGGCCATCGTGGCCGATCGTGGTGTGAAGGCTCCTGTCACGGTGGATCGATACGGCTTCCGCTCCCTGGAGACACTCGCCTTCGAGCCCGACGAGCTCGTCGCCATTGTCGAGGCTGCGCGACAGGTGGCACAGGTCGGTGATCCCCAGCTCGCGGATGAGGCGCGCAGTGCCATTCGCAAACTGGCCTTCGATCTGCCGCTCGGTGTGGCGGACGGACCGGGCGATACGCTCATCGTCGCGCAGCAGCCGAGCGCTGATCCCGATCTGCTCGCCACACTGGGCGACGCACTGTTCCGCCGCAAGCGAATGAGCTTCCGCTACCGTGCGATGGAAGCGGATGGCAGCGCTGTCCGTGAGGTGGAACCGTACGGATTGTTCTTCACTGGCGGACACTGGTATCTGGCAGCGCGCGACGTCGCGCGAGATGGACTCCGCAATTTTCGCGTGAGCCGCATGCTGGATCCGAAGGTGAACTCCGCCAAGGCTGCGACGCCCGACTACACCGTTCCGGGCTCGTTCGCGCTGCGTGAGCATGCGGGATCGCGGCAGGCGTGGGAGATCGGTGACGGAGATGCCTTCGATGCAACAGTCGAGTTCCGTGGTCACGCGGGAGCGGTGCGCGCCGCTGCTGCGCTCGGCGAGCCAGTGACGGGTTCGGAGACGATGCGGCGCTTCCGCGTGCGTCGCTGCGACAGCTTCGCGCGCTGGCTGCTCTCGTTCGGTGGCGACGCCATGCCAGTGTCGCCCGAGCCGTTGCAGCGCGAGTTTCGCGCGCTCGTGTGTGCCACGGGCGCCGTGTACGCGTCATGAGCAGCACAGCCGCCGCCCAGCTCCGGCGCGTGCTGGCGCTCATTCCGCGTCTCGCGGATGGAGAGGATCACAGTGTCGCCGATGTCGCGGCCCAGGCGGGCACCACCACGGCCGCGCTGCTCCGCGACCTGCAGGCCATCTCCGAGCGGTTCGACGCACCTGGCGGATTCGTGGATGGCGTGTCGATCCTGATCGAGCAGGAGACGGTGAGCGTGAGCGCGAGCCATTTTCTTCGGCCCATGCGTCTCACCATGCCGGAGCTCTGCGCACTGGAACTCGGCGTCGCCATGCTGAGGCGGACGCGAACGCCCGCTGAGCAGGAGCCACTTACCCGGGCGCTGGAGCGCCTGCGGGGTGCGATCAGCGCCGTACCTGCGAACGATCAGCATGCCGGCCTGCGGCACGCCGACCTCGGGAGCGCAGGCTCCACGGAGCATCTTGCAGCTCTGCGTGCTGCGGTCAGAGACGACCGGATGGTGCGCCTCGGGTATCGCGCAGGCGGGGCGACGGAAACCAGTACGCGCGTGATCTGTCCCCATTCGCTGATCTACGCCGAGCAGATGTGGTATGTGGTGGCGCCCGGGGATGACGGCGCGCTGCGGTTCTATCGGCTGGATCGTGTCGAAGCTGTATCGCCACTCGAGGAGCAGTTCGAGCGCGACGCGAACATCGCGGTGTCGATCCGTGAGTCCGGGCGCGCGTTCGTGTCCGCGTCTGCCGCGAGCATGACTGTGCGGTATTCGCCGAGGATCGCGAGGTGGGTGGCGGAGCGGGAGGGTGCGTCGCTCGAGGAGGACGGCAGTCTGGTGCTCGAGCATCCCGTGGCGGACGAGCGCTGGGCGCTGCGTCACGTGCTGCAGTACGGGCCGGACGCAGAGCTCGTGGCGCCGGCCGCGCTTCGCGCGCGACTGAGCGAGCGGTTGCGCGCCATGGCGGAAGAGTCGTGAGCAGCGTGCGGCACCTGGTGTCAGTCTGGAATCCGTCGTACGACGATGATGCGATGGAAGAGCACCTGCGCGTGCTGCGGGAGTGGGCGCGGCGTCACGCTGCGGGCGAGGCGGACGCAGACGATGTGTACGTGTGGTGGGGCAAGGTGAAATCGCCGAACCGGCAGGCGCCCATGCCGCATCTGCCGGAGGTCTGTGCGGTGGGCGGGCAAGGCGAGGACGATGAGGTGCATCTCTACCTTACGGACTATCGCTCGTTGTATGTGGCCGATGTGCTTGACGTGAGCAGCGATGCATTGGCGGCCGACGAAGTCGCGCATGCGCCGGCGTACTACGAGCGGAAGGATCTGCGGTGCGACGTGTGGTTTCGTCTCGCCGACATCCGGCGGCTCGTGGTTGACGACACCCTGGCCGTGGTGGAGGAGCTGAAGAAGCTGCGTAATCTGCATTACAATGAGCGGCCCGTATCGATCTATGGCGGGATGGTGAATCTGCCGCTGGTCGTGACGCGACATGATGGCGCCAGCTTCTTCGATGGCGCGCAGCGCGACCTGGTGACTGGGGATCGACTCTGGGCGGAGTTTGATGCCGAACTCGGAGCGGGGATTGCCGCCATGGAGCGCGACCTGCGGGAGAATCGGTTCGGTCAGATGTTGTGGCAGGCGCTCGAGCCCGTGTCGCGCGTGTTCATCGCCAGCGGGGAGCGCGTGTACCGCGAGCATCGCGCAGATCCCGCATTCGACTTCGCGCTGGTGGTGATGAACTTTGCCAAGGCGATGGAGGTGGAAGCGAACGCACTGTTGCGGCGCGCGTTGCCGAAGTTGTCGGGCGCCGAGCGACTCGTGAGTACCGGGCAGGGGATGACGCAGGTGCTCGGGGAGGGCCCACCGCTCTCACTGGGACAGCTCGCGCGCGCGGTCGGGGGGGAGCGGGAGCTGCACCAGGGGTTGACGCGGGTGATGGGGACGGAGCGCTGGTTCGTGGAGAGTTTTCCGTCGATCGCGGACGAGCTGGCGGAGGTGCGCAATCGTGCAGCGCACGGCGGCGCGATTGATCGCGCCGCCGCCGCGAGGTGGCGGGACCGGATGGTGGGAGTGGGATGCGAGGGCGATTTTGTGGCGATCGGACGCGCGAAGGCACGCGTGGGGTGACCCGGCGTGCGGAGGGGTCCTGCGCCAGGCGGCCGTCTTGCCAACGTTTGGAAGAGTCTCCTGCGCCCAACGGCCGGGGTGGCCAAATTGGGCAGAGGCGAAAGCCAGGCCTGTGCGCGCCGCGCCAGGGTGGGTGGGACAGGGACGTGGGATGGGGACGGCATCG
>JBBSVF010000060.1:0-13580 GCA_038233745.1 Gemmatimonadales bacterium | reverse complement strand
GAAGGCCTCCCGCAGCGAGGCGGGCAGCGAGGCCAGTGCGATGTCGAGATCGCTCCGCAACTCGGTGCGATCCAGCTCTTCCTCCGGCGTCGCGAAGCCGGAGGGCTGGTCGTCCTCCTCATAGCTGAGGTGCGACCGCCGGATGTTCTTCAGCCAATCCTTGCAGCCATTCGCCACGATGCGGAACACCCACGCATCGAAGCGCCCGCGAACCTCCGCGAGGTGCTGATAGGCCTTGATGAACGAAAGCTGCAGGATGTCTTCCGCCACATCCGGGCTGCCGGTCATGCAGAGCGCGTGTCGATAGAGCGGATCACTGTAGCGAGTGATCAGCACCGTGAACTCCTCGCGATTTCCCGCGAGCACACGCTGAATGATACGCTGATCAGAGTCATCCTGATCAACGAGCAGTTCGGTCTCCGTCGTCCTCACGACGATAGAGTAACGCGAATGCCGCGCGCGGGACAGGGTATCCGTCCCCCCGACTTCCAGATCATGGGTCTGCACGTCAACAGGACGACCTGACCCGGACCCGGTAACACGCCACCGATCAGCGAGGGATCTCCGCCTCCCATCCCCGCGCCCGTACCACTTCCGTATGCTCTCCCAGCCTCGGCGGAGGGCGACGCACGCGTCCCGGCACACTCGGCGGCATCCCGCTCACCACGTCGGCCGGCACATCGGCAATCACCTCGCTCACGGTCCGCACGACACCGCACGGCACCCCCACCGCGTCCAGCACGGCGCGCCAGTGCGAGGCCGGCGCGGATCGCACGACACGGATCAGTGCGTCCGCCACATCGGCGCGGCGCGCAAGTCGTCCGGCATTCGTCGCCAGCGTCGGATCATCAGCCAGCGCGCCCAGCCCCAGCGCCCGCGCACACGCGATCCACTGAGCGTCAGTGCCCACCGCAATCACCAGCGGCCGGTCGCTCGCGTCGAACAACTGATACGGCACCAGGTTCGCGTGCGCGTTGCCCCATCGACCGGCCTCGCGGCCTGAGACCATCACGTTTTGCGCGACATTCACCAGGGCGCTCTGCGCCGTGCCGGCCAGCGACACCTCCACCACCCGCCCCACGCCCGTTGCCCCGCGCGCCACCAGCGCCGCCAGGATCGCCACCGCCGCATCCCGGCCGCACAACACATCCACGAGGGCGACGCCGTGCTTCATCGGCGCCCCCTCCGGCTCCCCCGTTATGGCCATCCACCCGGCCTCGGCCTGCACCACGAAGTCATACCCGGGGCGGTCGCGCTCGCCAGGAAATCCCACGATTCTGCCCCACACCACCCGAGGATACCGCTCCCGCACCTGCTCGCCTCCCAACCCCCAACGCTCCAAGACCCCGGGCCGGAAGTTCTCGAGCACCACATCGGCCTCGGCCGCCAGCCGCCAGAGCAGCTTCCGATCGCGCTCATCGGCGAGGTCGACCTCCACACTTCGCTTGTTCCGATTGATACTCAGATAGTAGGCACTCTCTCCCCGCTCATCGAACGGCGGACCCCATCCGCGGGTATCGTCGCCCACTCCGCGGCGCTCGATCTTGATGACATCGGCGCCCATATCCCCCAGCATCATCGAGCAAACGGGCCCCGCCAGAATTCGGCTCAAGTCGAGTACTTTGATGCCAGTCAGCATATAGTGTTGCCTGTATGTCTTGCTGGTGACGCGAGATCGTCCTTCCAAAGGATGTCACGGAGCGGAGTTCCGAAAGGGCGACGCTAGCGACATAGTTCGTGCGGAACGTCATTATACCTTGCGTAGCTGTCGAAAAATCATATACTTGCGGCGACAAATCGGGCTCTTGGTCGGTTCGGCTCAAGTTGGTTCCTGCCCGCGCCGCCCTCAACGAACCGGGGATCACCTCCCCTGACATGGAGTCGTGCCAATCACATGGTCGACAACGATACCGAAGAGGAGACGGCGACTGCCGCCCCCGCCGCTCCTGCCGCTCCGCGTCGCGGACCTGGTCACCGTGGCGACATGCGGGATACTGTCGCGGAGATGGCAGAACGCGCACAGATGATCAGCCTCGAGGCGGGTAGCAAGATCTCCGCCGCCATGAAGGATGTGATCAGTGCAGGAGCCGGCATCACCGGGTTTGCGATCGAGAGCGCTCGAGACCTGGTGCAGTACATGATCCGACGTGGCCAGATGACGCAGGATGAGGGCGACAAGCTCATCCGTGCGGCCGCGGAAGCGCACGAGAAGAAGCCGGCCAGCGAGAAGGCGCGGCCGACGGCCTCGACCATTGCCGCCGAGCGTGCGGCGATCGAGAAGGCCGCCCGGGAGGCTGCCAACGCCGAGGCGGCGCTCACGGCGCCGCCTCAGCAGCGTCCCGGGGCCTTCTCGCTCCGCACCGGCGGTCCGCGGCCAGCTGCCAAGCCCGCGACGGCCGCGGCTCCGGCACAGGCTGACGCTCCGGCTCCGATGCCGGCTCCCGAGGCGAAGTCCGTGGCCAACCCAGCGCCGACAAAGAGCCCCACCGCCAAGACTCCAGATCACAAGGCAGCCGCGAAGTCTCCAGCCAGGCCAGCCGCCAAGGTTCCGGTGAAGGCCGCGCCCAAAACGCCGGTCAAGCCAGCGGCGAAGTCGGCATCGAAGGCTTCGGCAAAGCCCGCTGCGAAGGCGCCGGTGAAATCGGCGTCGAAGCCTGCGAAGCCAGCCGCCAAGCCAGCCCCGAAGCCGGCGGCCAAGGCTGCAGCGAAGTCGGCTGCGAAGGCGCCTGCCAAGGGCGGTGCCAAGCCCGCCGCAAAGAAGCCGGCCGCCCGGCGGCGCTGATGATGGCGCCGAGTGGCGCCGTACGACTCGTAGTGCTCGCAGGCGGCGTACTCCTGGTCGCCGCCTGTGTGCATGTGCGGGTCGGCTCCGGCGCACAGGATGCCGCCGACCGTCGGTCGGAGATCACCGCCATGATGGCCAACTCCGCGCGCAGCTGGAATCGCGGCGATCTGGATGCCTTTCTCGAGGACTACGCCCCGGGCGATGCGCCCACGTTCGTGACGCCGCGCACGCTGTTGCGCGGACGCACGGCGATCCGCGGCGTGTATGCGGCACGCTTCGCACCTGGTGCTGTGCGCGACTCGCTCTCGTTCGAGTTGCAGGACGTGGACGTCATCGACACGGACGTCACGCATGTGATCGCGACCTACATCCTCGCGCGTCGCCTGACCGACGGTCGCGACAGTGTGACCTCGAAGGGGCCGACCTCGCTGCTCATGCGCCGCATCGACGGACGCTGGCGCATCGTCCACGACCACTCGTCCTGACGACGCCGGGTGTCGCGCGCCGTCATCGCCCGTGCACCCACGAGACTCGACTTCGCCGGTGGCTGGACTGACGTCGCTCCATATGCGGAGCGCGAAGGCGGCGCGGTCTGCAATCTGGCCATCGCGCGCTACGCCACCGCGACAGTGGACAGCACTCGGCACGGTCGCGTGGTCGTCGGTGATCGCCTCGTCGACGCCGCGCTGCAGCTTGCGCCCGTGGGAGCCACCGCTTGCCTCACGAGCGACTTCCCCGTAGGGTCGGGCCTCGGCGGGTCGTCTGCCGCCGGCGTCGCCCTCGCCCTCGCGGTGGCAACGTTGACGGACACGACGCTCGACCGCGCAGGGCTCGCCGAACGCAGCCGGCTCACGGAGACCGGCATCCTCGGCATCGCGGGAGGATCGCAGGATCACTATGCCGCTGCCTACGGCGGCGCGCTCCTGCTGCACTGTGGTGCGAAGGTGCAGGCCACGCGGCTCGCGGTACGACCCTCGACGCTCGATGAACTCGCGCGGCGCGGCATCCTGGTCTACACGGGCGAGTCCCGCATCTCGGGCGACACCATTATCGCGGTGCGCGATGCGTACGTCGCCGGCGATCGCACCGTGCTCGCAGCTCTCGCGAGCATGAAAAGGCTCGCACACGCTGCCGCTCGCGCGCTGGAATCGGGAGACGTGGACGCGCTGGGCGTCATCATCGGCGAACACTGGATTGCGCAGCGCTCGCTGCATCCGGCGATCACCACTCCGCGCATCGAGGAGATCGGGGCCGCGGTGGGCCTGGCGGGCGGACTGGGCCTGAAGGCGCTGGGTGCGTCGGGGGGTGGCTGCGTGCTGGCGATCGCACGCGCAGGGCACGAGGCGGAGCTCGCCGAGGCACTCGCGCCCTTCGGCGAGATCATGTCGTGGACGGCCGATCTGGAAGGCGCTGCCGTGGTGGCCGACATGCACGACAAGGGCAGCGCGCCGACCGCGTCATGACAGTTTCGCAGGGCGACGCACGAGCGCTTGCGCGTGCGCTGGTGCGCATCGACTCGCGCAATCCCGCGCTGGCCAGCGATGGTCCGGGCGAGGCGGCCGCCGCCGGTGTGCTTTCCTCGATTCTCGATGCCTGGGGATTTCGCACCGAACTCCAGGAGCTCGGCGACCGTCGCGTCAATCTCGTCGCGCGCATCGGCAATGCCACCGGAGGTGGGACGCTGATGTTCAACGGGCACCTGGATGTGGTGGGCACCGAGGGAATGATTCACCAGCCCTTCGAGCCCGAGGAGCGCGATGGACTGCTCTACGGTCGCGGCGCCGCTGACATGAAAGGGGGCATCGCCGCGATGTGCGCAGCTGCATGGCGTGCCGCGCAGCAGAACATCTCCGGCGAAGTGATCGTGGCGGCGGTGGCGGACGAGGAGTTTCACAGCATCGGAACACGTGCGCTGCTGCGGCAGGGGGTGCGTGCCGATGCCGCGATCGTCACCGAGCCCACCTGCCTCAGCATCATGCCCGCGCATCGCGGATTCGTGTGGCTGGAGATCGCCATCGAGGGCCGCGCGGCGCATGGGAGCCGCTGGGACATCGGAGTGGATGCCATCCGGCACGCTGGGCTACTGCTCGCGGAGCTGGACCGCCTCGACGAGCAGGAGTTGCCCGTGCACACGCATTCCCTGCTGGGGCGCGGCTCCCTGCACGCGTCGTTCATCGAGGGCGGGATCGGCATGTCCACGTATCCCGATCACTGCGTGCTCAAACTCGAGCGACGCACGATCCCGGGCGAGACTCCCGAGCATGTGCTCGCCGAGGTGCGGCGTGCCTGCGAGAAGGTGAGATCGCGTCGCCCGAGCTTTGTCGCCGACGTGCGCATGCTGCTGACGCAGGAGCCCAGCGACGTGGCGGTGGAGGCTCGCGTGGTGCGGGAGCTCGCGTCGTCAATCAGCGCCGCAACGGGAGCGACGGCGGTGATCGAGGGCATGTCTGCCTGGACCGACGCGGCTCTGCTGAACGAGGCAGGCATTCCCGCCATCTGTTACGGACCGGGCGACATCTCCCTCGCCCACGCCGCGGAGGAGTACATTGCGCTGGCCGAGATCGACAGCGCGACCGACGTGCTGGCAGACCTGGCGGCGCGCTGGTGCGCCTGAGTCCCGACCCACGCCGCCCCGCATGCCCCGTCGCAACACGATCACCCAGCTCACCACGGCGCAGTACGATGCGCTGGAGCGCGCGATCGATACCGGCCGCCGGCTGAGTGTGTATCGTCGTGGCACGGAGTACCTGATCATCGTGGACCGTCTGCGTACCACGGGTGGCCGCGAGGCCCTCGAAGCGCATCATCCCACCACGGGCGACCGGCTCACCCTGTACATCGACGAGCTCGAGGCCATCGAGGTGATCGGATGAGCGACGCACTCCCCCTCGTCGCGATCTACGCTGACGAGTCGTGCCTTGGCAATGGACGCGAAGGGAGCAATCCCGGCGGCGCCGCTGGTGTGATCGAGCACGTGAGCGAGGCCACCGGCCGGATGACGCGCTGGGATTACTGGACGAGCGAGGCGGGCACCACCAACAATCGAATGGCACTGCGGAGCGCCATCGAAGGTCTGCAGGTGATCGGGCGCAAGGGCGGCCGCTTCCGGGTGCTGTTCACCAGCGACTCGCAGTATCTCGTGAAGGGCATGACGGAGTGGGTGTTCGGGTGGATGTCGCGGGGGTGGCGGCGGCGCGAAGGCGCTATCGAGAACCTGGAGTTGTGGCAGGAACTCGTGGCCACGGCCGGGGCGCACAGCATTCGGTGGCAGTGGGTGCGCGGCCACAACGGCCATCCACAGAACGAGTACGCCAACGACATCGCGATTGCAGCGGCACGGGAGCTGACGACGTCCGAAGGGGCGAGAACCTCCGGCTTCGACGAGTGGCTGGCCGGACAACGCACACGTGCGCGGGTAACGGTGCAACCCGCGGCGTTCCCGTCGGGCGCGACCTTTGCTCCCTCGCGTACTCTGCCCGGTGCCGGCGCTCCTGCGTCGAGCTGAGATTCGGCACGGTTTTCCACAGCACTCCCGTGAGGCACGGCATGCAGGACGTCGATCGGATGTACCGTCACCTCGTGCGCACTATCCGCACGAGCTTCCCCCAGTACCTCTCGCAGCCCTTCGAGGTGGGTGAGTTGTACTCGACGATTCTTCCGTATCGCCTGCACCGCCGTGAGCTGGGGCTCGAGACCAACCAGGATTACGAGTCGACGCTGCTGGAGCTGCTCTCGGGACAGCACGGCTACCTGGTCGTGGACGACCGCATGCGCGACGCGCTGGTGGCCGAGGCGGGCAGTGTGCATCCCAATACGGAGCGGATTCGGGAGTTCTCGGGCTCGCAGGTATTGCTGGACCCCGGGTCACTCGCGGCGCTCGATGGAGGGCGCGCGGGTGCGGCACCCGCGCCGGAACGCAGCGCGCCGGTGACGGAATCGAGGCCCGCGGCGCGCGCTGCCGCGCCCGCTACACAGGAGAACGCGACCGAGCCCTTAGACTCGGCGGCAGCGCAGGGGTCCCGCCCCATCACGGTACCCGAGGGGGGCGACGAATGCCCGTATTGCACCGGGCACCTGCCCGGTGGCCGCGAGGTGAGCTTCTGTCCGCATTGCGGGCAGGACCTCACGGTGGTGCACTGTCCGGCCTGCGGAAGCGAGCTGGAACGGGGGTGGAAGTTCTGCGTGACCTGTGGCAAGGCGGCCAGCGGAGCGCGCTGAACCGAGCCCGGCGGCGCGTGCCTTGCGCATGACGTGTGGTGAATCGTTTACCCCCACCCCACTGATCATGCGACTACATATTCCGACGCTCCGGTTGCTGGCCGGCGGACTCGCGTTTGGCGCGCTCGCGGCCTGCGCCGGCGCGACACCATCGCCGTCGTCCACCCCCAAGCCCTCCGGCAGCACCGGCTCCAATGGTGCGCCGATGGGTCAGCTTGGTCTGATCCAGACCACCTGGCCGACACGCACGGCCGAGCATGTGGATCTCTGGCTGCACTCGTACGCGCTGCTCAACGCGGATACCACGTTGGTGCCATATTTTCGCCGCGGCTACCGCGACCGGATGCTCACACTGCGCAAGCAGCGCGGTGTGAACTCGCTGCTCGATGCGAATCGTTCGCAACTGCTGGCGCGGATCGCCGTGCAGCCGTCGATCGGAACGGGGGGTCAGTTCCTGCCCCTCTATTTCGAGTCGTGGAGCCAGATGCGACAGGCCATCGACTTGTTCATCCGCGCGAATGGCAACCCGAATGCGGCGAGCGATCAACAGACGGCCACGTATATCGCCATCCTCGCGAGCACCTTCCCCACCGTACAGGACCGCGAATGGCTCCGGCTGTTCGCCGAGTCGGTGACGGATGAAAGCACGAAGTTCTATCACGATTACTGGACTACCGAGCGCGCGCGCCGGACGCTTGTGACGCAGCACGTGGACTCCACGTGGCAGCTCAAGTGGCGGCCCTCGCTGCAGCGGTTCCTGAACAACACGCAGCAGCAGGCAGGCGAGCTGTATCTCTCCATGCCGATCGGCGGCGAAGGCCGCACCATCCAGTACGGCAAGACGCAAAACGCCATCGCGGTGGCCTACCCCGAGAATATCGACGAGACAGACTACGTGCTCTACACGACAGTTCACGAGATCGCGGGCTCCATTGCCAACGTGGCGATCGTGGACAACACCACGCCCGCGGACCGTCGCTCGGGCGTGACGAGCCAGTACGAGCAGTCAGCCGCCGTGCGCGCAGGCGCTCTGCTGCTGGAAAAGACGATTCCCGCCTCACTGCCGGGCTACATGCGGTTCTACCTGCAGCAGGCCGGCAAGACGGCGCCGAACGATCCGCGGGCGGCCTTCACCGCCGCCTATGCGATTCCCAACGGCATCCGCGACGCGATCAGCCGTCAGATCGACTCGGTGCTCGGCGGCATCTAGGGTAACGGGCGGCGCGTCGCGAGGGCGCGCCGCCAGCCGTTATTGTTCATCATGACCGACAACCGTCGCGTTCCTGTCGCCCCGCCCTCCATCGATCGTGCAGCCGCCGACCGAGTGCTTTCGCGCGCGCTCGAGCTACAGGCGCAGGCATCGTCCGATCCTGAGGGCCGCCTTACCGAAGCGCAGCTCGAGACCCTCGCGAAGGAGGTGGGGCTCGACGTCGTGAACCTCCGGCAGGCGCTGGCTGAGGAGCGCACGCGGGTGGAAGTGGCGCCGGAGCGCGGAGTGCTCGCGGCGGTCTATGGTGCATCGCATGTGACCGCGCAGCGTGTGGTGCGGGGATCTCCCAGCCAGGTGCTCAAGGCACTCGATGACTGGATGCAGCGCCAGGAATCCCTCGCGCCGCAGCGTTACCTCTCCGATCGCATCGTGTGGGAGGCACGCCACGGGCTCGTGGGGCTTATTCAGCGCGCAGTGAGCGGACGCGGGCATACCCTCCTGCGCGCAACGACCGTGGCTGCGACGGTGGTGAGTGTGGACACTGATCGCGTGCTGGTGCGCCTGGAGGCGCACTTCGGCGGCTTCCGCGCGCTCATGGCGCAGCAGAGCGCCACACTCACCGCCGCCACGATCGTTGCGGGCGGCGTGCTCACGGTAATGAGCTTTCCGATCATCGCGGCAGCGGCGCCTCTCGCACTCGTGGCGCCGGCGGGGATCGCGGGATCTCGCGGCGCGCACATGCGCACCGTGGCGCGCGGACAGCTTGGGTTGGAGCAGGTGCTCGATCGCCTGGAGCGCGGCGACGTCGGGGGGGCGCCGAGCCTGATCGGGATGCTGGCCGCGGTGGTCGGGGGAAAGGGGCGGCCCTGATCAGCCCGTACCGGGCAGTTTCACCGGCGTCCGCGCGGCCCGCTTCAACAGACCTGCAAGCGCACGGTTGCTGGCGACGGCCGCAAAGCCGAGTGCCACGAGACTCTTCACCTCCCCGCGTGTGATCTTCACCACGCGTCCCTCTGGTACTGCATTGGGCGACGCGGTGATCTCGCGAAGTGTTGCGCACGCGAACGCCAATGGCAGCGCGCAGAACAGCCGAATGGAAACCGCGCGCCTCGGGAGCAGCAGCAGGTAGCGCTGTGCGCCCTCTACGTCGTGCCAGGCGAGCTGCACCAGCGCTGCCACCGCCGAGCGTGTCGCCGCGGCGTGCTCGGGCGAGAGAATGGTCTCGTGACTGCCGCCGTGTTCGCGCAGCAGCTCCTCGGGGATGTAGATCGAGTTCTCCTGAGTGACATCCACCGGGACATCCTTCAGGATGTTCACCGTTTGCAGCGCCTCGGCGAAGGCGCGGCAGTTCTCCCGGAGCAGATGATACCGCGGCTCCGTGATTGCCCCGGAGTGCTCGCGCCAGAGATCGGTGAGCATGTATCCCACTGTGCCGGCGACGTAATAGCAGTATTCGCGGTATTCGTCGATGTTGCTGATGCGGATGCCTGATGGGTACAGCAGCACGAACTTCCGCATGCCGCCGATCATCTCGCGCACCCAGCGCCGCACGTGGCCCCGCGGGCCTTCCCCCAGCTCCCGATACAGCACGAACACGAGATCGGTGTTGCGAGTGAGACGCACATGCGCGTCGTCGCCCGCCAGCGTCGTCACCAGGTTTGGAAATGCGTCGGCGAGGTGTGCGTCCTCGAAGCAGGCGTCCAGCTCGCCCAGCAGATGCGCCTTCTGCTCGGCGCTGCGACCGGGTTCGTCCTCCAGGGTGTCGGCGATGCGACAGAGCAGGTATGCCGCGAGCGCCGCGCGCCCGAGTTCGCCCCGGAGCACGCGAATGCTCAGGGCGAAGGTTCGTGACACGGCGGGCAGCAGCTCATTGGCGAGCTGGCGCGCGGCAGGGAGACGCGCGACATCGGCGTCGCGCATTACTGTTCTGGACACACCGCAAGATACCCGCTCCAGCGCGCCACGACAGTTCGCGACAGGCACCGATGACGGCAACTCCCGACGCACCCGATGGTTTTCGCGGCGTCTTTCGCACCGATCAGGCAGCCAGAGACGTCTACAGCGAGGCGGCGGGGATCGCGCAGGTGATCCCGCGCGCCGTGGCGGTGCCCGTCGATATCGACGATGTGCAGCTCCTTGTTCGGTGGGCGGCGGCCACCGCCACACCGCTGATTCCCCGAGGTTCGGGGAGCAGCATGGCGGGGGGCGCGGTGGGTGATGGCGTGATCGTGGATCTCAGCCGCTTTCGCGAGATGGGCGCCGTGGATGTGGCGCACCGAACCATCCGGTGTGGACCTGGCGTGCTGCGCGATGAGGTGCACGCCGCTGCTCGCGCGCACGGGCTGGCGTTTCCGGTGGATCCTTCGAGCGGTGCGTACTGCACGGTGGGAGGGATGTCATCCACCAACTCTGCCGGCGCACATACTCTTAAGTACGGCGCCATGCGCCGCTGGGTGATCGCGCTGGACTGCGTGTTCGCGGACGGCTCTCGCGCAGAGATCCGGCGCGGCGAGGCCGCGCCCGAATGGCTGCGCACGGAGCTGGAGCGGCTCGCGGAGGAGGAGCGCGCGCATCCTTCCCGCCATCGCGGCGTGCGAAAGGAATCGTCCGGCTACGGACTGGCCGACTACGCTGCCTCCGGCGATCTCGTGGATCTGCTCGTGGGCAGCGAAGGGACGCTGGTGCTGGTGGTGGGTCTGCAGCTCTCGCTCACGCCCGTGCTGCCGCACACCGCCAGCCTGCTTGGTGGGTTCGCTCGCCTCGAAGATGCCGTCACCGCCGCCACGCGCGCGCGCGAGCTCGGCGCCTCCGCATGCGAGCTGCTCGATCGCACCTTCCTCGACGTCGCGCGTCAGGGCAACGCGAAGGTACCGGTGGCCGTCGCGAGCGAGTCGGCACTCATGGTGGAGGTGGAGGGCGATAGCCGTGAGGAGGCCGACGCGATGGCTCGCGCCGTGGAGCATGCCTTCCGCTCTGCCGGCGCCATCGATGTGTTACTCGCGCTCGACGCGGACACCGAGCATTCACTGTGGGAGCTTCGTCATGCTGCAAGCCCCATTCTCTCGCGGCTGGATCCCTCGCTCAAGTCGATGCAGTTCATCGAGGACGGGTGCGTACCGCCGGAGCGGCTCGCCGAGTACGTGCGCGGCGTGAGAGCGGCGCTCGACCGGCAGGGCATTCGCGGTGTGATCTTCGGTCACGCTGGCGACGCGCACATGCACGTGAATCCGCTCATCGACGTGAGTGCGCCCGACTGGCGAGAGCGCGCGGCCGCACTACTCGCGGAGGTGACGCAGCTCGTGGCCTCGCTCGGCGGTACCGTGAGTGGGGAACATGGCGACGGACGACTCCGTGCTCCCCTGCTGCCTCAGGTGTGGAAGGATGCATCTCTGGTGAGGTTCGCGCGGGTGAAGGCGCTATTCGATCCGCAGGGCATCCTGAATCCGGGCGCCAAGGTGATGACAGCCGGCGAGCACGCAATCGACCGGGTGAAGTACGATCCCTCCCTTCCGCCGCTGGTGCCGACGGCACGCGCCGCCCTCGCGGTTGTTGAATCGGAGCGTGCCTACGCGCGGTCGCGTCTGGAGCTCATCGGGTAGCGCAGGCCGGCTCGCGCGCATACTCTACGGTCACATGGCAACACCCCCGCGCCGCCCGCCCCCGTTTCCGCCCATGACTGACTCCGCCGCGTCTCCCCGGCTGTATCTCGAGCCGGTGATCTCCGTGCTGTCGCGCCCCGCCTTCACCGCGCCGGCACATCTGGATGTGCAGTGGATGGGTGACAGCACCGATGGCGAGCGGCTCGCCGAGTTCGCTGGGCGGCTCTGCTACATGAGCCAGCACAATCCCGCCGGCCGCAGCACCCGGGAGTACCTGGAGAACATCAAGAAGCAGGGGCATGGCAGCGTTCTGGAACACGCGAACTACTCGCTGCTCATCGAGGGTGTGAGCCGCTCGCTCACGCACGAACTCGTCCGCCATCGTGCCGGATTCGCGTATTCACAGCTCTCCCAGCGCTATGTGGACGAGAGCCAGGCGGCGTTCGTCGTGCCTCCCGCCATCGCCACCAACCCCGAGTTGGAGGCGCGCTGGCGCCGCCAGATCGAGGAGGCGCAGCGCACCTACGTGGAGCTCGTGAATTCGCTGATGACGCAATACGGCTGGGTGGCGGACAAGGTGCACCGCCGGAAGATGGCGCGCGAGGCAGCGCGCGGTGTGCTGCCCAACTCCACCGAAACCAAGATCGTGGTTACCGGCAACGCGCGCGCGTGGCGCACGATGCTCGAGCTGCGCTCGAGCGAGGCCGCCGAGCTGGAAATCCGGCGCATGGCGGTGGCGGTACTGCGGGTGTTGCAGGGCGAGGCACCCGCCTTCTTTTCGGACTTCGAGATCTACGGAGCCGACGACCGACGCGAGGCCGCACGCATCGGGTATCACAAGGTCTGAGCACCGCCAGCATTCCTTGTTGCGTCTCCCCTAACGACGTTCTATTGTTCGCGCGTGAATGGCGTGCGCTTTCCGCGCATTTAGGCCTCCCGGGATCCGGATGACGCGCATCGGTTTCGCCTACAACCTGAAGCCTGACCTCCCGGACGCGACGCACGCGACCGAGGAGGAGCGCGACGACGAAGAGCCACCATCACGAGCCGCGATCGGATTTGCCGCGAACGCGGCCCCCTCCGACGATGACGAGTACGCCGAGTGGGATTCGGCGGAGACCATCGCTGCAGTTGCCGAGGCATTGGCGCGCCATGGTGACGTGATCCACCTCCAGGCGACCGAGGATTTTCCCGAGATGCTGCGGCGTTCAGCGCCCGACATCGTCTTCAACATCGCCGAGGGACTTCGGGGCGCCAATCGGGAGGCGCACGTACCGGCGATCTGCGAGTTCTTCGGCATTCCCTGCTCGGGGAGCGATCCGCTCACACTCTCGCTGGCCCTGGACAAGGCACGCGCCAAGCAGATTCTGCGTGCCTGCGGCGTGCCGACCGCCGATTGGTTCGTGGTGAGTTCGGCGCTCGAGTCACCCGCCCTCGCACCCACGATCGCGTCGCCCTGGTTCGCCAAGCCGCTGCACGAGGGATCGTCCAAGGGCATCACGCAGGCCAGCCTCGCGCGCGACATTGACGAATTGCACGCCGTGGTGGAGGATCTGCTGGAGCGCTACCAGCAGCCGGTGATCGTGGAGACGTACCTGCCTGGCGCAGAGTTCACCTGTGGTGTGCTGGGCAATGGCGTGAGTGCGGAGGTGCTGCCGATCGTCGCGCTCGACTTCGGTGCACTCCCGTCTGGTTCCGCTCCGGTCTACGGGTTCGAGGCGAAGTGGATCTGGGATACTCCGTCGCAGCCGCTGGACATCTTCGAATG
>JBBSVF010000059.1:0-13582 GCA_038233745.1 Gemmatimonadales bacterium | reverse complement strand
GAGGTCCGCCGCGCGGCTGCCGCGTTGGCCGGCTCGTGGAAATGCCGAGGGTCTCGCTATAGACTGCACGCGTGCTCCGTGCCCCCTGCCTCATCGTCTCCGATATCCATCTCGGCCATGCTCCGGCCGAGGTGGAGCGTGCGTTCATCGACTTCCTGGCCGCAGTGCCTGCGCTGGGGAGCTCGCTGTTGATCAACGGCGACCTGTTCGAGTTCTGGTTCGAGTGGAAAAGCGTGGTGCCGCGCGCGAGTGTCCGCACGCTGGCGGCCTTGATGCAGCTCCGAGATCGTGGCTTCCCGGTGACGCTGGTGGCCGGCAATCATGACTGCTGGGGTGGCGACGTGCTTCGCGACGCGGGCGTCCGCTTCCTCTTCGGCCCTCTCACGGGAGACGTTGGCGGCTGGCAGGCGCGCGTGGAGCACGGCGACGGACTTCGAGATCGCGAAGATCGTGGCTACAGGGCGCTGCGTTCCGTCCTTCGCAATCCCACGGCGATTCGCGCCTTTCGCCGGCTGCATCCCGATCTCGCGACGCGTTTGGCGGTCGGCAGCTCGCAGACGAGTCGTTCGTACCAGGCGGCCGATCGCGGGGAGGGGCTTCGGCAGGTGGCGATCGCAGCGCTGGCCGCAGACCCCACGCTCGAGTTGCTCGTGTACGGGCATTCGCACGTCGCCACACTCGAGCGCGTGGCCTCCGGCAACGTGTACGCGAATGCGGGGAGCTGGCTGGATGCGCCCACCTTTCTCTCGCTCACGCCGGAGCGCGCTGCCCTGCGTCGCTGGGACGGCTCAGCCGAAGGTGCGGACCTCGACGTGCTCGATCGCGTTCCCCAGGAACCGTTGCCCCAGCCGTAGGAACTGCTGCGGGTCGTCGGAGGCCACGAAGCGATAGTCGCCTTGCTGTGCATTGCTCATTAATCCGTGCTCCTCGAGCATGCGACTCGTGTCGCCCGCGGTTTCCTCCGCACTGTCAATGAGCCGAACGTCCGGACCCACGATAGCGGCGATGAGCGGCTTGAGCAGCGGATAGTGCGTACAGCCGAGCACCAGGGTATCGATGTTGTCGTGCAGGAGAGGGGTGAGATACTCGCGCGCCACCAGCCGCGTGGCCGCGTGATCGGTCCAGCCCTCCTCCACCAGCGGCACAAGCAGTGGACAGGCAACGCTGTGCACCACGGCGTCTTCCGATTCGAAGTGGATCGCCCGTTCGTACGCGCCTGAACGAATGGTGCCCTCGGTACCGATCACACCGATGCGGCCATGGCGCGAGGCGCGGACCGCGGCTCGCGCGCCGGGACGGACGACGCCGATCACCGGGATGTCCAACTCGGTGTCCAGCGCGGCGAGCGCATGCGCCGTGGCCGTGTTGCACGCGATGACGATCGCCTTCACCTGCTGCTCGAGCAGAAAGCGCGCGATCTCGCGGCTGTAGCGTCGTACCACATCCGGCGACTTGGGGCCATACGGCACCCGCGCCGTGTCACCGAAGTAGAGCAAGCTCTCCCCGGGCAGGCGACGCATGATGGCGTGCGCCACGGTCAACCCGCCGAGGCCGGAGTCGAAGATGCCGATAGGCGCGGAGGCGTCCGGACGCACGCTCACCAGTGGAGGCGTGCGGCGAGGACAGTGCCGTTCGGGCCAGCTCGTACGGAGACTTGTGACGGCAGATCCCAGAGATGCGCCGCGACGTAACCATCCGCGGCCGCGAAGAGGTGATTCGCCAGCAGGAAGGCGACCCAGTCCTCGACATGTCCCTTGCGCACGTTGATGAGCGCATCGTTGTAGCCGGACCGCTGCGTGATGACGGCGCCGGTGGTGGGATCGGTACCGAGCACCACGAGCGAGTCGGTGCGGAAGCGCCGCGCTTCGCGCAGGTCGGCGCTCGACTCACGCAGCATCGCGATGGCGATGGTCTCGGTGAGCACGAAGATGGCGCCGGCGGTGGGCCGCCCAAGGATCGACTGCGAGTATCCGGGGAGCGCGAGCGAGTAGAGAAATGCGCGCCGTGGGGTGATGGGCGGCAGCGGGGTCGCGTGGGTGACAGAATCGATCGTGCGCGGCCTCGCGAACACCTGCGCACTGTCGGCACGCTGCGCGAGTGCCGCGCGTGAGGGCAGGGTCAGCAGCAGGGCGAGCACAACTCGGGACAGCGCTGTCGTCACGCGTGGAATCCGTGGTGGCGGGAGTGCATGGGAATCGAACCCACCCGAGACGCTGAGCGCCTCACAACCGTTTTGAAGACGACGGAGGCCACCAGGCCCCATCCACTCCCCTCGTTCACCGCAGGACGAGCGAGGCCGGTCCCCGCGCCGTCACGTCGCCGATGACGCAGGATCCGGACACGGCTGCAAGATACTCATCGGTGCGGGCGGACGGCACGGCGAGGAGGAGTCCCCCGGAGGTCTGCGGATCGAGCGCCAGGGCCAGATCCACAGGGCGCGCCGCGCTCCAGTCGCCCAGGGGCGCGAGATACTGCTGGTTGCGATCGGCGCCGCTGGTCCGGACGCCGCTGTTCCAGAGGTCTCGCGCGCCCGGAAGCTCCGGCAGCGCAGCACCGTCGATCCGCAACGTGACATGGCTCGCCCGTGCGATGTGCGACGCGTGCCCGAGCAGACCAAATCCGGTGACGTCGGTGGCGCACCGAACGCCGAGGGCAAGGGCCGTGCGGGAGGCGTGCGCATTGAGCAGTCGCATGGAAGCCACGAGTGCCTCGTGATCGTCGGACGACAGGCGCGAGGCCTTGCCCGCGGTGGCGAGCAGGCCGGTTCCGAGCGGCTTGGTGAGCACGAGGCGGTCGCCGGGCATGGCGGCGCTGTTGATCAGTAGCCGGTCCGGATGGGCCTGCCCGGTGACACTCAGCCCGAACTTCAGCTCCTCGTCGATGATGGAATGTCCACCCACCAGCACGGCGCCGGCAGCGCGCACCACATCTGACGCACCGCGCAGAATGTTCGTCAGTACGCTGAGCGGAAGCGCACCGGAGGGGAATCCCACGATCGCCAGTGCGGTGAGCGGCTCACCGCCCATCGCGAAGACGTCCGACAGCGAATTCGCGGCGGCGATGGCACCGAACTCGTAGGGGTCGTCCACGATCGGGGCGAAGAAGTCGACCGTCTGCACCAGGGCGAGGTCATCGCGCACCACAAAGACCCCCGCGTCGTCGAAGCTTTCGCGACCGACGAGCAGACGGGGATCGGTGTGCGCGGGAACGCCCGCGAGCGCTTCAGCCAGGTCGCCCGGACCCAGTTTCGCCGCTCAGCCAGCGCAGCGCGCGAAGCTCGTCAGCCGGAAGAGCTCCTCGCGCGTATGACTCGTCGACATCAAGGTGGGGTAAAAGAGAAGTCGCTCAGCGCGACGGCAGCACGGCGATGAGATCGATCTCGACCATCACGCCGCGCGGAAGGCCAGACACCTGCACTGTGGAACGCGCAGGACGTGCATCGCCCATGGCGCGACCATACACCTCGTTCACGCGGGGGAAATCGCCCATGTCCATCAGGAACACGGTGCTCTTCACGACATCCGCCCAGGTGGCGCCGGCCTGCTGCAGCACCGCCGCGAGGTTACGGAACACCTGCTCCGTCTGCGCCACCACGTCGCCTTCGACGACCTGTGCCGTGGCGGGATCGAGGGCAATCTGCCCTGCAGTGAAGAGCATGCCGTTGGCGATCACCGCCTGGCTGTATGGTCCGATGGCGGCGGGGGCGCTGTCGGTGTGAACGGTCTGGACAGTCATGACGATCTCCGTAGGCGGTTGGGGCAGCGTCGTCCGGGAATCCTAGCGTCCGGCGGTCAGGATGCCAGAGCGAAGAATCGGCGCGCGTTGGCAGTTGTCGCCGCGGCCGTGGTCTCCACCGGCTCGCTACGGATCTGCGCTACGCGCTCGAGAGTGCGCACGACCATCGCCGGTTCATTGCGTCGCCCCCGGTGCGGCACCGGCGCCAGGTACGGGGCATCGGATTCCACCAGCAAACGATCTGAAGGAATGGCACGGACGACGTCCAGGTCGGTCCACGAACGAAAGGTCACGATTCCCGAGAACGACACATGCCACCCTGCCTCCAGCGCGACATCGGCCAGCGTCCGCGAGCCAGTGAAGCAGTGCAGTACGCCCGCGACCTGCGACGCGCCGGCCTCGCGCACCATGGCGGCCGTGTCGTCCTCCGCATCGCGGGTATGGACCACGACCGGCACCCGACGCTCCTGCGCCAGCGCGAGCTGTGCGGCAAAGGCGGCGCGCTGCACTGCGCGTGGCGCGGTCTCGTAGTGATAGTCCAGACCGCACTCCCCGATCGCCACCGCACCGCTCTCCGCCTGGGCGCGAATCGCATCGATGTCGCGACCAGCCACGAAGCCTGCAGCGTCATGCGGGTGGACTCCCGCGGTCCAGAAGCAGAATCCCGGCTCGCGCAGCGCGACGGCGCGCGCACGCGCTGCCGAGGCAAGCGATTCACCGATGCAGACGACGCTTACGGCCCCGGCCTCGCGCGCCCGGGCAATCACCTCGTCACGATCCTGGTCGAAGGCGGGATCGGCGAGATGCGCATGCGAGTCGATGAAGTCCATCTTCCTTACGAAAAGCGCCGCCCGCGGGCGGCGTTTCGTTGCATCATGAGCTCGATCAGCGGGTCTTCGCGGCCACAGGCGGCCGCGCGGCGGCAGGACGCGGCGCATCGCCGGTCGTGCGACGCGCCGTCGTGGAGCCGGTTCGTGGCCACTTCCGCTCGATCCACAGCAGAATGGGGCCGGCGACGTAGATGGAGCTGAATGTTCCGGTGACAATGCCGAACAGCATGATCCAGGAGAACGGGCGGATCACCTCGCCGGCGAACAGCAGGAGCGAGAGCGTGGCCGCCGCCACCGTCACGTGCGTGAGCACCGAGCGAGGCAATGTCTCGTTGATCGAGCGATTCAGCAGGTCGTACAGTGGCTCGGGACGCGCCTTCCTGAGGTTCTCGCGCACGCGATCGAAGATGATGATCGTATCGTTGAGCGAATAGCCGATCACGGTGAGCAGGGCCGCGACCACCGTCAGTGACACTTCCAGACGCATCATCGCCAGAAACGCGAGTGTTGCCGCCAGATCGTGCGCTGTCGCCAGCACCGCCGCCACGCCGAAGCGCCACTCGAAGCGGAAGGCGAGATACAGCATCGTGACGCCCAGCGAGATCAGGATGGCAATGAGCGCGTTGCGGCTCAGCTCATCGCCAACCCTGGCGCCGACGATCTCCGTCCGGAGCACCTTCGGCTCCGCGGGGCCGAACTTCTGGTGCAGCGCGTTCTCGATGTCGCGTGCGACGCCTTCCACATTCGACTGGTTAGCCGAGTTGGACGAAACATGTCGCGCGGCGCGAACGGTGAAGTCCACCGGGGAGCCGAACTGCTGGATCTCGGAGCCCACATAGCCCGTACCGTCCACGACAGCGCGAATGTCGCCGATGTTCGGTGGCTGCCTGAACTGAAGCTGCATCAGCGTGCCACCCGTGAACTCGATGCTCTTGTTCACGCCATGGATGCCAAGGAAGGTCAGGCCCGCGATGATGAACACCGCCGTGATGCCTGCCGCGAGGCGCCAATGCTTGATGAAGTCGTACCTGGTGTTGTGCAAAATCCGCAGCATAGGGCCTCAGATGCTCAGCGTCTGGGCGCCGCGCGAGCGGTTGAGCCACAGGAGATAGAAAGTGCGCACCACGAAGATCGAAGTGATCATGGAGGCAGCGATACCCGCGATCAGCGTCACGGCAAAGCCCTTCACGGGGCCGGTGCCGTACTGGTAGAGCACGGCGGCAGTCAGGATGGTGGAGACGTTGGAGTCGATGATCGCCGTCATCGCGTGGCGGAAGCCCTCGTCGATCGCGGTGCGTACCGTCTTGCCGCGGTCGAGTTCTTCACGAATGCGTTCAAAGATCAGCACATTGGCATCCACGGCGATGCCGATGGACAGAACGAATCCGGCCAGGCCGGGCAGTGTGAGCACGGCGTCCAGGCCGGCGAGCGCCGCGAGGGTATAGAGCATGTACAGCATGAGGCCGCCCACCGCGAGCAGTCCCGAGAAACGGTAATAGCCAAGCATGACGACGACGACCAGCAGCACGGCAATCACCGCGGCGGTGACGCCCTTCCGGATGGAATCCGTCCCGAGACTGGGGCCGATGTTGCGCACCTCGGCCACGCGAAGCGGCACCGGCAGTGCGCCGGCCTTGAGCACCAGCGACAGATCCTGCGCCGCCTGCAGATCACGCCCCTGCCCCATGGTGATCTGGCCGCGCGTGCCGATCGCGCTGTTGATCACCGGAGGGTACCCCATCACGACCTTGTCCAGCACGATCGCCATGTAGTCACGCACGTGACGGCCCGTTTCGCGCTGGAAGCGCCGTCCGCCCTCATTGTTGAGCGTGAACTCCACCACCGTGCCGTCGAGCGCCGACGAACTGGGTTTCGCATCCGTGAGCGACTCGCCGGTGATGATGGGACGTTGGTCGAGCATGTACAGAAAGCGGTAGACCTTGTTCTGGATCACCGTGGAGTCGCTGCCGAAGCGGACGACCTTGCCCGGCGGCAGGGCGGCGACCACGTCGGCGCGTTCGAGGAAGGTCTTCAGCACATCGTAGTTGTTGCGCTCGAAGATGAACTGCCCGGGGATCTGCCCCGCGAGGATCATCTTGCTGATCGCGCCCGCGGTCACGCCGGGGAGCGCGGCGCTGTCCTTCCGCGTGGAATCCAGCGCTCCAACGGCCGCCACCTTCGTGGAGTCCCCCGCCGTGAGCAGGCCATTCAGCCCGGAGGCCCCGGCAGTCGTCGTCGTATCCGCCGCCATGGCCACCGCACCGGCCATCCCGCCGGATTTCGCGATCGCATCGAGGCGGGGGAGTACTTTTTCGAAGGCGCCGCTCTTGTCGGTGATCTGGAATTCGAGGAAGGCCTGATCCTGCGCAATCCTGATGGCGCGCTCGCGATCATCGATGCCCGGAATGTCGACGATGATGCGATCGTTGCCGGCCTTCTGGATCACGGTCTCGGAGACACCGAGCCCCTCGATACGGGTACGCACCACCTTGAGCGCCCGATCGATGGCGGCCGGCTTGTCGGCCACCACGCCCTTGGATTCATCGACCTCCAGCGCCAGGTGCATGCCGCCGGAGAGGTCGAGCCCCTTCCGCAGCGGCACCCGGCGCATGGTCGTGTCGTAGAACGTGCCGTCGACGCGGCGCTGGCGCGTCTTCACGTCGCGCGGAAAAAGCGCGAAGATGGAGAGCGCGATCAGTCCGCCTATGATCAGCAGACGTTGATTCAGGTTCGACATGCGCCAACGGGGGTGGAGGGAAAATCCTGCGTGGAACCTTTCAAGTTAACGGGCACTCCTCGCGAGCGTCAACGCATGGCGCGCGTGTTGCTCATCCATCGCCAACTGTGCCATCAGCGCGGCCGACGACTCGAACCGCTCGACCGCACGCAGGCGGGCGACGAACCCCACCTCCACTGCGTCACCATAGAACTCGCCGCGCACATCGAAGAGGTGCGCCTCGAGCCCGCGACGTTCATCCCCGAAGGTCGGACGTCCGCCCAGGTTCATCATCCCGCCCAAGCGGCCGCGCGGCGTGGTCACCTCGACGGCGTAGACGCCATCGCCCGGCAGGAGCTTGCGCGGAGAATCCGGCCACACATTGAGCGTCGGGAACCCCAGGGTGCGTCCGCGGGCATCGCCGTGCTCCACGATCCCCGCGACGGAGTAGCGCCGCCCCAGGCGCGCCTCGGCGTCCTGCAGATCGCCACGGGCAATCGCCGAGCGAATCGCCGTGCTGCTCACTACGTCGCCCGAGGCGGTGAGCACGGGCTCCACCACGTCCACCTCGAAGCCGCGGGCCGCACCGAGGGCGCGGAGCGTTTCCACATCACCGCTCCGACCGCGACCGAATCCATGATCGTGACCGATGAGCAGCCCGGCCATCCGGAAGCGCTCACGAAGAATTCGATCCACGAACTCGTCGGCGGCGTAGTTGGCGAGTTCCGCGGTGAACGGCAGCACGGCCACATACTGGATTCCCGTCGTGGCCAGCACTGCCAACTTCTCGCGACGGGTGGTGAGCAACGGTGGCGCCGACTGCGGCCGGACGACCTCCAGCGGATGGGGATCGAAGGTCACCAGCAGGCTCGTACGCCCACTTGCATTGGCGGCTCTCACCAGCCGCTCCACGACGTCCACATGCCCGCGATGTACGCCGTCGAAGGTTCCCACCGTCACCACGGTCTCTCGCACCCCGTCCGGAAGTGACTCGAACGTGGCATCGAGCTCGATCACGCGTCCACCTTGCGCATCACGACCCGTGGCTGCCAGTTCGCGCCATCTGCCTCCGCGTATGCCAGCAGTGCGGAACTCCGCCGGTCGATGAGTGCCGTCCGCTGGGTAGCGGTCGCCTCGCGCGGTACCGACATCCCACGCAGCACCCGCTCCGCGTCGTCGCCATCGAGTTTCGTGGCGGACAGGGTCGGCAGGGCCGCCCGCGCCGGCTGAAGAGTCGCCATGCCGGATTGCAGGTCGGGGAGCGACACCGCATTCCGCACCTCGAACGCCCCGCTCCGCGTGCGTCGTAGCGCGGAGAGATGTGCGGCACTGCCAGTCAGCCGCCCGAGATCACGGGCGAGTGCGCGAATGTAGGTACCGCCGCCGCAGGAGATGCGAACGCCAAGTGCATCCCCCTCACGACCGAGCACTGTCCACGAGTGCACGTCGACCGTGACGGCCGCGAGTTCCAGCGGAGTTCCCTCGCGCGCCGCCGCATACGCTCGGCGGCCGCCAACGCGCTTGGCGGAGTACGCCGGGGGCATCTGTTCGATGAGGCCAGTGAGTGCAGGCAGCGCGGCAGCAATTGCGTCGTCCGGGGGAGCGGGCGCCTCGCGAACGATCGCGCCGAGCAGGTCATCCGTATCGGTCTCGGCGCCGAAGGCGATCGTCGCCTCGTAGACCTTCGGCGAGCCATCCAGGTGTGGAATGAGTCGCGTCGCGCGGCCGAAGAGCAGGACGAGCAGACCCGTCGCGAATGGATCGAGCGTGCCAGCGTGCCCCACGCGCGACTCACCGAAGGCGCGACGCGCCGCGAGTACGACGTCATGCGAAGTCATCCCCGCCGGCTTGTCGGCGAGGAGCATCCCGTCAGCTCCCGTGTCCCTCATCGGTCGGTTCCGTCGAGGCAGCGTCAGACTCCGGCGGCAGATCGCGCCGGACCTGCGCCAGCAGCGATTCGATGTGGGCGGCGTGCGCAATGCTGTCGTCGTTGCGGAACTCGATCTCGGGGGCCACCCGCAACCGGAGCGCGCGACCCACACGCCCACGCAGGTGTGTCGCCACACCGGCAAGGCCGTCGAAGGTGGCAGCCCGCTGCGACTCGGTGCCGAGCACGCTCACGAAGACGCGGGCGTGTCTGAGGTCGCGCGAAATATCGACGGCGGTAACCGTGACAAGGCCCATGATGCGGGGATCCTTCACGTCATTGGCGAGGAACAGTGCAATCTCCTCGCGCATGGCGGCGGCGACCCGGTCCGAACGGTGATGATCAGCGGCCACGAATTCCCTGGAACAGCCCCACCGCGCCGAATCATGGATGCGATCGCATCCATGATCCGGACGGCGTGGTCGGTCAGCTCTGTGAGGTGGACTCGAGAGTGCGGGCGAACTCCTCGGTGCGGTAGCACTCGATCCGGTCGCCGATCTTGAGATCGTTGAAGTTCTCGATGCCGATACCGCACTCGTAGCCTTCGCGCACTTCCTTCACGTCGTCCTTGAAGCGACGCAGCGAATGGATGTTGCCTTCGTAGACTTCCACACTGTCGCGGATGACGCGGACGCGTCCCGCACGATTGATGACGCCGCTGCGCACCGCGCAACCGGCGATGAGACCAAGTTTCGGCACCTTGAAGGTCTCCAGCACCTCCGCCTCGCCGAGGACGATCTCGCGCTCCTCCGGCCGCAGCATGCCCTCGAGCGCGGCGCGGACGTCGGCCACGGCCTCGTAGATGATGCGGTACAGCTTGATGTCGACATTCTCGCGCTCAGCAGCGGAGCGGGCGTTGTTGTCGGGACGCACATGGAAGCCGATGATGATGGCCCCGGAGGCGCGGGCCAGCAGGATGTCGGATTCGGTAATCGCACCCACGCCGCGGTGCACCACTTCCACGGCCACCTCGGAGGTGCCGAGCTGACTGAGCGCATCGGCGAGCGCTTCCGCCGGCCCGCCCTGATCGGCCTTGATGACAATACGCAGCGTGCGCGTCTGGCCACCGGCGGCGTGCGCCATGAAGTCTTCCAGCGTGACGCCGCCACGCGTGGTGCGGCGACTCTTGGCCTCGCGATCGAGACGTTCGCGTCGCTGCGCCACTTCGCGCGCCGACGTGGCATCCTCGACGACCAGGAGTTGATCGCCGGCCATCGGAACACCGGCAATGCCCAGCACCTGCACCGGAATCGCGGGACCCGCTTCCTTCACCTGCTTGCCGCGCTCGTCCAGCAGGGCGCGGACGCGGCCGGAGTACATGCCGCAGATGAAGTCGTCGCCCACCTTGAGGGTACCGCTCTGCACGAGCACCGTCGCGACGGGCCCCTTGCCTGCGTCCAGCTGCGCTTCCACGACGGTGCCGGTTGCCCGGCGATCGGGATTGGCCTTGAGCTCCAGGAGGTCGGCCTGCAGGAGCACCTGCTCGAGCAGCGCCGTGACACCGGTGCCCTTCTTCGCGGAGATTTCCGTGCTCAGCACCGTGCCGCCAAACTCCTCCAGCACCACACCGTGCTGCAGCAGGTCCTGCTTCACTTTCATCGGATTGGCCGACGCGAGATCCATCTTGTTGATGGCGACGATCAGCGGCACGCCGGCATTCTTGGCGTGCGAGATGGCCTCGATGGTCTGCGGCATCACCGCGTCGTCCGCGGCCACCACGAGAATCACCTCATCGGTAACCTGCGCACCGCGGGCGCGCATCGCCGTGAAGGCCTCGTGACCCGGGGTGTCGAGGAAGGTGATCATGCGACCCCCCGCCAGCTCCACATGGTACGCGCCGATGTGCTGCGTGATGCCACCCGACTCACCAGCGACGACATTCGCGCTGCGGATGTAGTCCAGCAGCGACGTCTTGCCGTGGTCGACGTGGCCCATGATCGTGACGATCGGGGGCCGCGACTTCAGATCCTCCACGGAATCGGTGACCGTGGCGCCCACTTCCTCTGCCTGGTACTCGTCTTCCTTCACCGCCTGGAAGCCAAACTCACCGGCCACGATCTCGATCTGGTCGAAATCGAGCCGCTGATTCACGGTGATCATGAGGCCGAGGTTCTTGAAGGCAAAGCCGACGATTTCCGTGGGCGAGACCTTCAGGATTTGCGCGAGCTCGCTCACAGTGATGAACTCGTTGACGCGCACCAGCTTCTTCTCGCGCTCCACCTCGGCCGCACGCATGGCTTCGGCCTCTTCGCGAATGCCGCGGCGGTCGGTGCGACCGCCACGCGACGATCCTCCACGCATTGAGGCCATCGTCTTCGCGATGTTCGCGTCGACTGCTTCCTGATCGATCGACCCACGCTTGCCCTTCTTGCCGCGCGCGCGGCTCGCGGCGGCGCCACCTGCGCCAGCGCCCGCACCAGTTGGTGCAGGCGACGGACTGGCACCTGGCCGGCGATCGTCGCGACGCGTGGGTCCGCCGAAACCACCGGGAGATGCCGATGCCACCGGACGTGGTGGAAACGGTGAACCGGCGCTCGCGGAGCGCGGGCGCGGCGCGGCTGGTGTGATGGGACGGGGACGCGGGCGCCCCGGTGCCGCAGCAGCATCCGGTGTCGCAGGGGCGGTTGGTGCGCTGGCCGCCGGCGCTTCCACTGACGACGGCTCGACCGCGGCGGGAGTGCTGTCAATCACGTCGGCAGGCGCCGGATCCTCTGCTGGCTCACCTGCAGCGGCGCGCGCCTCATCGGCGGCGCGCTCGTCTTCGGCCTGCTGTCGTGCGCGCTCCTCCGCGGCGCGAGCGGCGGCGACCTGTGCAGCCCGTGCCTGCTCCGCGGCAGCTTCCTCCGCCTCCTGGCGATCCCGCTCGGCGCGTTCCGCCGCAGCGGCTGCCTCGATGGCTTCACTGGCGGCCGCCTCGGCGGCGGCTACTTCTGCGGCCGCAGCGACATCGGCGGCCTTGCGGCGACGCCGGACTGGCGCGGCAGACGAGTCGTCTGCGCTCTCTGGGGCCGGTGTGGGCTCCTCGACTGCCACCGCGACCGCCTTCCCGCGACGACGGCGCGCAGGGGCGGCGGGGGCGGCAGCGCGCTGCGCACGATCGCGCTTCTCTCGCTCCCACTTGGCCCGCACGCGCGACACCTGGTCATCCGTGAGCGGCGTCTTGTCACTGGCCCGCAGCGGGATGTCCATCTGACGCAGCAGCGTCATCACCTCGTCAGCGGGAATACCGAACTCCGCCGCCATGTCCGTTACACGAAGCTTGCTCAAACCACCCTCCTATGGGGCCCCAGGGGGGCCCGACTCCACGAGCTCGCGAATCCCTTTCGCGAGCTGCCGATCCACGATTCCCACGACCGCAGTGGTTTCCCGCCCCACCGCATTGCCCAGTTCCGCCGCGCTCGGCACCTCGATGAATCTAACCCGCCTGGCATTCAGGAGCGGGACCACCTTGTCCAGACTATGGCGTGACGCGTCCATCGCGACGATCGCGTACGCCACCTTGTTGCGCTTGGCACCCTCACGCACCTGCTCGACGCCGATGATTGCCCCACCACCGCGCACGCCGAGTCCGGCGAGCCGCAAGAGACGGGTGCGTACGGCGTCGTCGAGACTCACGAGCCGGCGCTCGCCGCGTCGGAGGTCTCGTCTGCGGGGGCGTCTTCCGTGGTCAGCTCATCGAGAAACGAGACCAGACGATCCGCTTCCTCCGGCGCAATGCCGGCCAGACGCAGGAAATCGTCGCGGTCGAGATCGATGATGTCGTTCAGTGTGCGATAGCCTGCCTCGTTCAGCACCGCGACCGTGGCCGGATGCATGCCCGCCAGCTCGGACAGGGGCACATCCGCTGCCTCGTCCGGTTCTGCCTCGCCCGGGAGCGGTGCAAAGAGCTGCTCGCCCCCGCCCTTTTCGAGCCATTCGCGGCTGGAGTAGAGATCGATCTTCCAGCCCGTGAGTTCGGAGGCAAGCCGAACATTCTGTCCATTGCGGCCAATGGCGAGCGAGAGCTGATCCTCGTCGACCACGGCCTGGATCGTCTTGCTCACGGAATCGCTGAACACGCGCGCCACTTTCGCCGGCGCGAGCGCGAGCTTGGCGAACCGCTCCGGATCCGAGGACCACGGTACGATGTCGATCCGCTCGCCGCCCAGCTCGTTCACCACCGTCTGCACACGTGAGCCCTTGAGACCCACGCACGCGCCCACGGGATCGATGCTGTCGTCGCGCGAGAACACGGCGATCTTCGTGCGGCTGCCCACTTCGCGGGCGGTCGCACGGATCTCGACGATGTTCTGCTGGATCTCGGGGACTTCGAGCTTGAAGAGCGCCTTCACGAACAGGCCATCGGCGCGGCTCAGGATCAGGCGCGGGCCCTTG
>JBBSVF010000058.1:0-14163 GCA_038233745.1 Gemmatimonadales bacterium | reverse complement strand
GCCGTAGGTGGCGTGCACAACAGTGGCCGGTCCGTCCGGTGGGATCGTCACCACATAGAGGTTGTCGTACCCGGCGTCGCAGATGGGTGCGGGACGAGGGGCACCGAGTGCGGCGACGATATCGGGAACTGTGTTGCTGTGGCCGGCGACGAGGACTGTCTGGCCGCGGTGGCCGCGGAGGATCATCCGTGCGACGGCCTGGGCATGATCGGGAGCTCGTGCGTCGACAATTTCTGTTGTGGCGCCCAGATACATGGATACTGGTGCGATTGTGGCGCGAGTTCTTGCGAAGTCAGTGCTGATGAGTGCCTGAACGCCGGCGTCCTTCACCACCTGGAGTAGTGCCTGAGCCCGCGCCTGTCCGGCTTCCGTGAGCGGTGGATCAGCCACCGGCTGGGAGGCCTTTTCAGCGTGCCTCACGATGATCACGGTGGTGGATCGCTGGGCCGCCAGCGGCGAGGTGCCGAGCAGCAGGGTGGCGACAACGAGCAACAGTGGATTTCGCATCCCCCATGCTAGCACCCCGGCCGCCGTTCTGCGATCGCCGCGACGCTGGTGATGATCGCGATGCTCTGCTGACAGGACGGCGTAACCGTCAGGCGGGTCTGCCCGCCTGCAGCCGCACGGCGTCCAGCGCATCGATCGCCACCTCGCACAGCTTCGATCCGCGATCCGCGTTCAGGATGGCCATCGCCTTCATCTCGGGCATCCCCGCCCGGTACGGTCGGTCCGACGTGAGCGCGTCGTAGATGTCCGCCACCACCAGGATGCGCGCCGGCAGTTCGATGGCCTTGCCGCGCACGCCGAAGGGGTAGCCGCTGCCGTCCAGCTTCTCGTGATGCATGGCCGCCGTCCACGCGAAGGAGTCGAAGGCACTCACCCGCTCCAGGATCTCCAGGGTGAAGCGCGGATGGAGTTCCATCCGCCTCCGCTCATCGGGCGTGAGGGGACCGTCCTTGTCGAGGATGCTGTTGCTCACCCCGAGCTTCCCGATGTCGTGCAGCAATCCGGCCCGGTAGATCCGGCGCTGCTCGGCTGCGTCGAACCCGAGGTGCGCCGCGATCTCTCGGGCGACGTCGGCGACGCGAGTGGAATGGCGAAAGGTGAAGGGGCTCTTGGCGTCGATGATGTCGGCGAAGGCGCGGCAGATGCCATCGAAGGCGTCGTCGTCCAGCACCTGCACCTGATCCGCGGGCTCGGCATCGCGCAGCGCGGAGCGCACGTCGCCACGCAGCACTTTCCAGAAGCCCAGGTCGTCCCGCCAGTTCTGCACCTGCTCCACCAGCGCGGGATCGAACCAGCTCCCGCTGCGTTCCTGCGCCACGCGCAGCGCCGCCGCGGGCCCTCCGCGGTCGTGAAAGGCCTCGAGGGTCTGCGAGAGATTCAGGATACGGGCGAGCAGGGGAATGGCGTCGCCCTGCAGGCCGCGCGAAGACCCGAGGCCGCACCAGTGCTCGTCCAGCGAGCGGATGGCTTCCGCGGTCTGGCTCGGGAAGCCGAGCTGTTGCGCGATTGCGGCGCCGCGATCGCAGCGGATCTGGATGAGGTCCCGCGTCATGTGCTCCGTTCCCGCGATGGCCATGAACCGCCGCGCCCGCTCGGTCAGCGACTGCCCGCGTCCCACGCTGGCCGCTGTCATCACCGCGAGACGCACGCGCTGGTGCCAGTCCACGAACTTCATGCGCGGCTTCACCCACTGATCGTCGCTTCCGAACAGCGCCGCCATGCGGCCGGCGTTGCTGGAGCAGCCGGCGTCCTTGAGGAGGATCGCGTAGTAGAGGGCGGATAGGGTTGCGGTATCCAGCCCCAGCTCGGTGCCGATGCGCATGCCGATGAGGCACGAGCGCATGGTGTGGCCTTCGGGGGCGCCCTCGGTGAGATCGAGGGCGTGCGACAAGGCGGAAAGCACCTCGGACAGACTGATGCTGCCGGCGTGTGGGGAGCCAGCGGCCTCCAAGGTGGACATGGGTATCATGATATCAGCAGTACGCCGCAAATGGTGGGCTGGATCTTCCGAGGCGACCGCGCGCGCCACGCGGCGACTCAGCTCCCGCTCCGGGGCTTACCCGGGCGTTGATAACCTGCTGCATCGCAGATACTTCTTGTTTCACCCGTTTCCTCAGCGCACTCTGGTAGCTGACTGCGCACCACATGATGGCCATGACCCTGTCCCCGATGCCTCGATGACCAGCGCACGCGATCGGTTCGTCATCCCAGTCGAGGGTTTCGCTGTGCCGGGCAACGGTCAGTTCGTGATGCGGCGCTGGTTCACGCTGCTGTTGGTCTGCACGGGCGCCACCATGCGCAGCGCCCAGGCGCAGGCACCCACGCTGCCCACCGTACAGGTGACCGCGACCCGCGACGGTACGCGTTCGGTGCTCGATGTTCCCTACGCGGTGTCTGTGGCGCGCGTGGATTCCGCCGCGGCGGCGCGGCGGCTCGCGCTCGACGAACTACTCGTGGGCGTGCCGGGCGTGGCGGTGGCCAACCGACAGAACCCTGCGCAGGATGTGCGCATCAGCATTCGCGGCTTTGGCGCTCGTTCCACCTTCGGGGTCCGTGGCATCCGCGTGTTGCAGGATGGCATTCCCGTAACGTTGCCCGATGGTCAAACACCGCTCGACGCCCTCGACCTGGAGAATGCCGGCCGCGTGGAGGTTTTGCGCGGTGCATCCTCCGCGCTCTATGGCAATGCAGCGGGGGGCGTGATCGACGTTCGCAGTGCGCCTGTGCCATCCCGCACCACCACGCGGCTGCGGGTCGCGGGAGGCGGCAACAGTCCACTGATCCTTGCTGCCGCCGCGGGTACGCCCTGGTCCGGCGGCGGCGGCGCGCTCTCGGCCACCAGCGTCACGGGCCCGGGGTTTCGGCAGTATTCCGATCAGCGTTCTGCGCGTGCCGCGCTGCGGGCGACGCGAGCGGGTGATGCCGTGTCGTTCCGCATCACCGATGTGCGCGATGCACAGAACCCCGGCGCCCTCACGCGTGCGCAATGGGAAAGTGATCCGACACAGGCCGACCCGCTCTCGGTGAAGAAGTCCGCACGCAAGAGCGTGCGTCAAGCCGATGTGGCGTACACCGCCGAGCATCCGTACGCCGGCGGGTCCAGCACTGTGTCACTGTTTGGCGGGACGCGCTCGCTGGACAATCCACTCACCTTCGCGATCATCGGGGTGGAGCGGGTGAGCGGCGGTGTCTCGCTGCGTACGACGTCCACGCCCGCAATCGTGGGCCGATCCGCGCTGCTCACGGTTGGTGTGGATGCACAGACCGTATCCGACGACCGGAGCGAGGTGGCGAACTGCAATGGCGTGGTCTGCGCAGGCGTCACTGGCGAGCGCGGCGCACTGCGGAAGGACCAGCGCGAGCGGGTGACGTCAGCCGGATCGTACCTTCGGGCCGAACTCCCGCTGTCGCAGGCGATTCGCCTGTCGGCGGGGGCACGCGCTGATCGCATCAGGTTCTCGGTGAGCGATCACCTGGTCACGGCCACCAATCCTGACGAGTCGGGCTCGCGCACGCTGGGCGCGGTCACGCCGACGCTCGCACTCGCCTGGCGGCCCACTGCGGTTGTGTCGGTGCATGCCAGCGTGTCGTCGAGCTTCGAGACGCCTACCACGACGGAACTGTCCAATTCGCCGGACGGATCCAGCGCCCTCAATCAATCGCTGCAACCACAGCGTGCCGTTACCACGGAGATCGGTGCTGCAGGCGTCTCTACACCGCTCGCGCTGCGATGGGACGCGGCAGTCTACGACACGTGGCTCCGTGATGAGCTGGTGCCCGTGGATATTCCAGGCGGTGCCGGACGACGGTACTACAGAAACGCGGGACGCACGAGCCGTCGTGGTGCCGAACTGGGTGTCGAGACGGATCGAGGCATCGTTCACACCCGGCTGGCCTACACCCTCTCGCTGTTCCGCTACCGCGAGTACCGTGTGGATACGATCTCCTTCGCGGGCCGGCGCGTGCCGGGCATCCCGGCAAGCGCGCTGACCGGCGTCGTCACCGCAACCCCGGGTCGGATGTCGTATTCGCTCACCGCCGATCTCGCGAGCGCTCTCGATGTAGACGATGCGAACACGGCGCAGGCGCCCGCGCGCGCCCTGCTCGGAATCGCTGCCGCGTGGTCTGGAGACGTGGGCGGGGTTCGCATGTATCCGCAGCTCCTGCTGCAGAATCTCACGGGTGCCCGGAGTGTGGCGTCCATCAATGTGAATGCAGCGGGAGGCAAGTTCTACGAGCCCGCGCCCGGACGAACGCTGCTGTTTCGCGTGTCGCTCTCGCCGCGCCCGTGACCGTGCGGTGAGAGCGTCTGCGTTCGGCCGTCTGGCGAGCGGTTTCTGCGTCGCGCTGCTCGGTGCGGCCTGCGCTCGTGCGCGTGCGATGCCCGGCGCCGAGGATATCGTGGAGGGGCGGGCGGCAGCGACGTCGATCGACACGGTGCAGGCGGCGCCCGCATTGAACATCGATCCGGCGCACTGGACGTTGCGGGAGCATGCCGCACCCGACTTCTGGACGAACATCGCGGTGCTCGATGTGGCCGGCGCCGAACGGACTGCGCGCGGCGTGGATGAGAGAACCTTTGTGCTGGCGCTTCGCTCACTGCTCGACGGCGATGCGGAATCCGGAGCGATCGCCTTTGCGGGATTGCGGACGACCGCGAGTGACGCTGTCGTGCGACAGCGTGCGCGCACCGGGCTCACGATCGCGCTCTCGTGGCGGGGTGATTGGGAGGCGCTCGCGCGGATCGGCCCCGCGTCCGACAGTGCCGCTGAAGCGGATTCCGTGGCGAATCTGGCCGCGGTGGAAAAGTGGGGGGAGGCCTTTGCCGGCATGCCGGCCGCCGTCGTGATGATTCCCGATGTTGCGACGGTGGTTCCCCTGCGGCGCAGCGCTTTCGGCACACCGGTGATCGAGGTGGTCGTGAATGGTCGCGCCTACGAGTTCTGGCTCGACACCGGCGCCAGCATGACCGTGTTGAGCGCCGATGTCGCGATCGCCGCCGGCGTCGCACTCGCAGCACCGGACACGCTCGCGCTCCGCGTGACGAACGGACAGATCGCCGCGCGTGCGATCATCGTGGACACGCTGGCGATCGGGGGGATTCGCCTGCACTCGCTGGCCGCGGCGGTGGTGAACAGCGGCGTGTTGCGCCTCGATCGCCGTATCGAGCATGGACTGACGACGTCGGTCCCGATTGCGGGCGTTCTCGGAATGGACGTGCTGCGTCATCTGGACGTGGTGCTCGACGCCGGTGCTGGCACGGCCACCTTTCGACGGCCGCGACGCGATCCGCGTGTGGCGCGCAATCTCTTCTGGATCGGCTATCCAGTGGTGCGGCTCGCACTGCCCAGTGGACGTCCGGTGCTGTTCGGGCTCGATACCGGCGCGGAGGCCACGTACGTGACGACGACGCTGCTGCGCAAGCAGCCCGGCACGCCGGTGGCGGTACGACGATCCTCGCTCGGCGGGCTGGGTACCGAGACGCAGATGACCGATTGGGTCGCGCGCGTGGTGACTGTGAGCGATGGAGCGCACGCCATGCGGCTGCGGGATCTCGCCGTCGCGCCGGCGCGTCGCTGGACCTTTGTGGATTTCGACGGGATCATCGGCGCGGATGTCGCGCTCGCGTCGCGCCTGCATCTGGATCTGACCAATGGCGTGTTCGACGTGACGCGCAGCGCTCGCGACCTCGACGGGCGCGGGCCCACCGTCACGGTGGGCCCGCCGTAACCCCTTCTCGCTCAGCGTGCGGCGGTGACGGGAGAGCGTGGCAACCGTTCCGGCATCTCCGCAATCACCCACGCGTACACCGCCATCGTCGCCACACACTCGGCCACCTCGCGCGCGTCGAGCTTGTCCGGCGTGTCGGCATTGCTGTGGTGATACCAGAAGTACCGCGTGCGATCCACTTCCAGCCCCGCGCCTGGCACTCCCGCGGCGAGGAGCGGACCGATGTCCGCCTCCCCGTCGCCGCGGATGACAGTGTCTGCGTGAATCCGCGAGAGCAGTGGAGCAATGCGACGGAGCATCGCGATCGCGCTGTCAGTGCCCACGGCCGCAATGCCGTGCGGCTTGAAGACTCCGTTATCGCTCTCCAGGGCGAATACATGACGCTCCACATCGGCGGCGTGTGTCTGCCGGTAGGCGGTCCCACCGCGCGTTCCATTCTCCTCGTTCGTCCATGCCACCACCCGGATGGTCCGGCGCGGACGCAGGCCGAGCTGCTTCATGAGCCGCACCGCCTCCCACGCGGCCACGACGCCACCGGCGTCGTCCATCGCACCCTGCCCAACATCCCACGAGTCCATATGCCCACCGATCACCACCACTTCATCAGGCAACTCGCGACCACGGATCTCCGCCACCACGTTGCGCGAGGGTGCGTCGGGAAGGGTCTGCGCGTTCATGCTGAGGTGCACGGTGGCCTGTTGCCCTCGGTCCTGCATGCGGTGCAGCAGCATGGCGTCCTCCACCGAGATCGCTGCGGCGGGGATGCGGGTAACGGTGGTGTCGTAGCGCATCGCCCCGGTGTGGGGCGAGTCCATGCTGAACGAGGCCACGGAGCGGACCAGCATGGCGACGGCGCCAACGCGCGCGGCCGCTGTAGCGCCGCCACCACGATAGGCGACCGTCTGCCGATATTCCGTGAAGGGCACATCGAAGAGCACGATCCTGCCACGCGCGTCGGCGGCGCGGCGCGTGAGATCGTCGTAGCTGCTCACCACCAGCACGGGTGCAGTGATGCCGCCTGCTGGCGTCGCGATGCTGCCGCCCAGGCCCAGCATCGTCATCCGCTTTCGGCGCGGTGACACCAGCTCGGCGGATTCGTCTCCGCGGACCCAGTGCGGAACCATCACGGCCTCGCCTCGCACATTCTCGAGTCCATCGCGGCGCATGGCGTCCAGCGTCCAGTCGATCGCGCGCTCCAGTGCATCCGATCCACTCAACCGACTGCCGAAGGTGTCGGTAAGCTCGGCGATCCGGTTCCACGCTGCGCTGTCGGCGAGCGCAGCGGAGATCAGCCGGTCGGTGGTGGCACGGTAGCGCGACGCATCCTGGGCGTGCGCGCCTCCTGCGATGGGAGCGGCGACAAACAGCGCGAGAAACGCGAGGGTGCGGGTCGTCATGCGGTGACTCACGGAGAGAGACGCGGCAGCACGACGAGCAGGATGAATCCCACCACGATCACTGCGGCCATGACGCCGAGCATGCGGTGACGCGTACGGCGCACCGCGGCCCAGACTTCGGCGTCCAGGTAGTATAGCTCGCTGCCCGGCGCCGTCTCGCGGACAATCTCGCGATCCCGCAGGCGTCGCCAGCCGACGCCCCTCATGTCCGCTGGAAGATCCATTGCAGACATCGCCGTAGCAGGAGATGTGGCCCCCGCACGATCGAGCACATTCACGATGTGACGTTCCCGGATCAGTATCGCTGCGCCTGCACCCATGAGCTCTCCCGAAGGTCTGGTGGAGCCAGTGTAGAACCGTGCGTCGTCCCTGGGCAAGCGCTGTTGAGAGGCCACCGCCGTTCCAGCGACGGCGGTGGAGCGGGTGGCGATCGCTAGCGAGCGACCTGCAGCGACACGCCGAACGAGGCGCCGAGCGTGTTGCCCGAGACATCGGGCAGCATCTCGAACTGCCGAAGCGTGACTGGCGTCGTGAAGGCGGATCCCTGGAATTCGAGCGCAAAATGGCCGTTCACGGGAATCAGGTATCCCACACTGGCAACGGCACCAGGAGACACGGTGGCATAGCTCTCGGACAGCAGTGGTCGCGTAACGATGTAGGCATCGACGACGCCACTCGTGACTCGCGGCGTACGTCCTGCTTCGCTCACCTTGTGCGTGATCATCGTGAGCTTCGCGCCGCCGCCTGCTCGCCAGTGTTGCCACTGCCGGCCTGCGGAAAGGACGAACGCCGACGCCTTCATGTCGTCGCTCACGTGCGATTCCGAGCTGGTGTTGTAGCCCTGCACACGCTCTCGAGGGCCGATCAGATCTCCACTGGCGCCCAGGTACCAGGATTCGGCAATCATCGCACGGGCGCTCAGCCGCAGGAGCAGGGTGCGCAACGCGCTGGAGCCCTCGTAACCCGGCACCGGCTTCACCTGCTTCGAGACCGAACTTGTCGTGATGAGGGCGCCCTCGCCGTAGCCCTTGGTAGCCAGGGCCCTCTGCTCCGCCATCGGCTCCTGATTGAAGGCCAGATAGGGAGAGGTGAGGTCGAGAGCGGCTTTGAACCGGCTGTGGGCGATGCGCATCCGCGCATCGCTGGTGCATGTCAGTTGATCGTACGCCAGCGTGCGCTCTCGCGCGCTGCCCATTCTCACACCAATGGCCTGGACGCGCGGGCCGTCTGGGGTATCCACCCACCGGGCCTCATACGCTCCCTGAACCGTATCCGCGCCCACAGTTCCATTCCCCGCGTAGATGATCGTCAGCGCCCCATCACGCTCGATGCGTCCATCCGTGCAGTCGGTGGCGTTCGTGGCAACCAGCGCTACCCCGAGCACGCGTCGTCCCTCATGCAGCCGGGAGAGCACCTGCTGCAACGACTGGGCACCGCGCAGGCTGTCGTGCGCGGCGTCCATCGTGAGCCCATTCGCCGTCATCACGCTCGCACTGCCATCTCGACGCGCCAGCAGCGAATCGAAGCGATCCTTCACGCGCTGAATCTCCTGCGCGCGCTGTGCTGGTTTCATCGAGCTGGCGGTCGGCATCCCCGACGGGGCGACACGCCCACTGCACGCAACACCGGACACCATCAGAATGAGAGCGCTCGCCCTCCGAAATCCCACGACAGCTCCGACGCGCGGCCAATGCAAATTCTTCGTTTTATGCACTACCGAGTCCTCGATCATTGTGAAGTCGGATTACCAGTGCTCCCGTGGCACCGGTTCGAGCATGATCGGTGGCAGCAGATTCACGACTCGCTCTTCATCCGCGGAGTGGGTGAGCTGAAACTCCGGCCGCAAGTCTAAGAGGGTTGCTTCATCTTCGGCAGGGGAAGGATTCCTCATTGCCGACGTCGCGATCACACGGGTGGCCACACCCTTGCTTGAGCAGCCGCGATGCTCCACGCACTCGGCGGCTTCATTGAACGCTACGGCTATCTCGCCGTCTTCCTCTTCGTGACGGCAGAGGGCGTCGGCATTCCGCTACCCGGAGAGACTGCACTGGTCACGGCCGCGGCCTTCGCCGCCACAGGATCGCTCAGCATCTGGGGCGTGATCGCCGCCGCGTCCATGGGGGCGCTCGTGGGGGGATCGGGTGGTTACTGGATCGGCCGAACGGGTGGCCGCGATCTGCTCGCGCGCTATGGTCACCTCGTGCGGATGGACGACGCGAGACTGCGCCGCACCGAGCAATATTTCGCGGAGCATGGCGCGAAGACCGTCTTCATCGCCCGGTTCGTGGCCCTGCTCCGCATCTTCGGCTCGCTCATGGCCGGCGCGGCAGGAATGTCGTTCGCCACCTTCACCGCAGTCAATCTCGCGGGCGGCGTACTCTGGGCGGCAGCATTCTCCGCGCTGGGCTACCTGTTCGGACGCAACCTTCCTGCACTCGAACACCGCCTGGGGCTCGCCAGTGCCTTCCTGCTGGCAGGCGCGCTTCTGGCGCTCTTCCTCTGGTATCGCCGCCGGCGTTCACGAGCCGCCGCCGGGTCCTGATCGTCAATCGCGTAGATATCGGCGCAGCAGTTCTTCTGCGGCGGGATGGAACTCGCGCACTGACGGGCGCGAGCCGTCCAGCGGCGCCGCCGCACCGCGAAGCATCTCGGCGATCTGCGTGATTACTGTCGCAATATCGCGGTGCCCGCCGACCGCGTCACGCAGGATCCATCCGAGCTCCTCGGCTACCTCCTCCGATTCCGCGCCGCCAGCACTGCGCCACCCGATTGCGTCGAGCGCCGTGGCCAGGCCGCGAAGCTGCTCCTCCTGATCTCCCATGAAGTCGCCGGATCCATCGCGCGTGAGCCGACGTGCGATCGCCTCCACAGTGATGTCCCCCTCTGCTGCATCGGTCATCGTCTTCCGTTCGCTATCTTGGTGGAATGCCCGTGACTCTCTATGTAGACGCCGATGCCGCTCCACGTGACGTGAAGGACATCTGCATGCGGGCCGCCGAACGGCGTGGCATTGCCGCGGTATTCGTGGCCAATTCGCGAGTCCCCATTCCGCCAGGCCATCCGCACGTCACTGCCGTCCGCGTGGAGGGCGGTCCCGACGTGGCCGATGCGTGGATCGTGGAGCATGGCGTGATGGGCGACATCGCCATCACCGCAGACATTCCGCTGGCGGCACTGCTCGTCCCCAACGGCCTGGTGGTGCTCGACCCCCGCGGCGAGGAATATTCGACCGAGAGCATCGGCGAACGACTCTCGGTGCGCAACTTCATGGACGGACTGCGCAGCGCTGGCGTGGAGACGGGAGGACACGCACCCTATGGGGCGAAGGAAAAGCAGCGGTTTGCCAACGCGCTGGACCGGGCCCTCACACGCGCCATGCGCTGACCTGCGGTCGTCACCACCGCTCGACTCACCGTCCGTCCTCCGGCGAACGCGCTTCGCGCACCACGCGCCAGTTCGTGCCCTTTCCCACAAGCTGATACACCTTCTCGAATCGCAGCGCGCTCGGTTTGCGACCGCTCGCGGGAGCATACGTCTCGGCCGAGAAATAGATTTGCACCGTGTCGCCGGCAACGCGCATCACTGGCGTGGCGCGGATGATGTAGCCCGAGGATTCCACGGCACATCGCGGTGTGTCCTTCGCCGATTCACGCTTCGGCTCACACCGGCCGGTCACGACGTTCCGATCCTCGAGTGCGGCAATCAGTGCCGGGGGAAGTGTGTCGCCTCCCGCGGTACCCGAGGTGCGCGGCAAGCGGCGCGCATGCGCCAGCAACACGAGGCCCGGCTGCACGTCGAACGCCGCGCGCACCGCGGCGCCGTAGATGCTCGCCTCGGTCGCTGCGGGCAGGTGGACCACGCGTAAGCCGCGACCGCGCACCGAGCCGGCATCGGGGTCGGTGGGCGTGCACCCGGTCACCGCGAGGGCGCAGAGTGCGAGGCCGACGAGGGCCCCGCTGTGGCGCGACCTGGGTCGGCTGCGATTCGTGTGTTCCTGAAGCATGGCGTCGACGGTAAAGGCTCGACGATAGCTATCGCACTGTAAGCCCCGAAGCCATCCCCGGCGCGACGAATGCGCGCCGCAGGAATTCATCGACCGCCCAGGTGGAGATCTGCGCGCCAAGCCCACCGGGAACCATGTCGAAGCCATGTTCGGCCCACGGAATCTCGACGGCTGACACTCGGGCCCGTGCGCCGTGCAGCTCGCGCGCCGCGCGCCGATTGAACTCCGGTTTCACGACGTTGTCTTTCGAGCCGAAGACGAGCAGGACGGGCGGCAATCCTGCCGCGATATGCGCCGCAGGGGAGAGCTCCCGATACGCCTCGGGTCGCTCCTCCGGTGTGCCGCCCACGAATCGCCTCAGCACGGCCTGTACGCCGATGGGATCCACCGAGGGAAGATCCCGGTAGCCCTCCACCAGGTCGTACGGCGCATAGAACGCCACGACCGCAGCGGGAAGGATGCTGTCGGTGAACGCCATGAGCTCGGCGAGATGCCCCCCGGAGGAGCGGCCGAGATAGGCGATGCGGCTTGTGTCCACGCGCCATGTGCTGGCCGAGTCGCGCAGCACTGTGGCGCCGCTGCGCACGTCGTCCAGCAGCTCGCGGCCATGCGCCCGTGGTGCGTGGCGGTAATCGATGTTCGCGACGAGATACCCGGCGCTCGCGAGATGGCGGCTGAACACGGCGGACTGCGCTGGGTCACCCGTGCTCCAACCACCGCCATAGATCACCACGACTGCCGGACGAGGCGCCCGTGCCCCTGCGTCGAACACGCGCATGTGAAGGGCTGATCCATCGGCGGCGCGGTACGTCACCATGCGCTCAGCGATGCCAGCTGCGACAGCCGGTCCCTGCAGCAGTATCGGAATGGAGAGCGTCGGCCCACTGCCGGCACCCACCGCCTCGGCAGCGCGGTTCGCCGCGGGCTCGAATTGCGAGAGTGGCCGCAACAGCAGCACTGCACTTGCCGCCAGCAGGGCGATCAGGGTCCAGCGTTCCGCGGGGTGCGCACGCAGCAGACGGTTGGCGGGCAGGCACAGGAGCGCCGCCACGAGCGCCAGCACGGGCGAGAGCTCGGCGGCCACGACCTTCACCGCCAGCAACAGCATTGTGGGCGGTGCGAGAATGGTCGTCATCGCGAGCAGCACGATCAGCGTCGCTGCGCCCGCGAGCAGGAATGCCGCTACGCGGCGCCCTGTTGTCATCGAAGGCACATGTTGATCGGAACGATGCTCATCGCACGAAGCTGGGCGGTGCCCACCAGACGCGCAACGCTCGTGGTACGCTCCTTGAGCTCACCTGGGTGCATGACGCAGCGATGGCCCGATACCCTCTGGATTGTGCGGCACGGCGAGAGCGCTGGCAATCTGGCCCGTCAGGTGGCGTACGCCGAGGGCCGGGAAGAGATCGAGATTCCGGAGCGCGATGTCGACGTCCCGCTCAGCTCCGCCGGCGAGCTGCAGAGCGCTGCACTCGGCCGTTGGTTCGCTGCGCACGCACCCGGGGAACGGCCCACGGCGGTACTCGTGTCGCCCTGTCTGCGCGCGCGGCACACCGCGTCACTCATCGAACGGGCGGGCGGCGTGGATCCCGCCACACGCACCGTGATCGATGAGCGGCTGCGTGAGAAGGAGTTCGGCGTTCTGGATCGTCTCACGAAGACCGGCATTGCAGGGCGCTTTCCGCAGCAAGCGGAGTTGCGTGCGCGGCTGGGGAAGTTCTATCATCGCCCCCCTGGGGGCGAGAGTTGGTGCGACGTGATTCTCCGATTGCGCAGTGTGCTGGACAGCATCAGTCTCCAATTCAGCGCTCCGGACTCCCGCCTGTTGATCGTGGCGCATCAGGTGATCGTTCTGTGCCTTCGCTATCTCGTGGAGGAGCTGACGGAGGCGCAGATTCTCGCGATCGATCGTGAGGGAAACGTCGCGAACTGCGGTGTCACCACGTATTCGCTCGACCGGGGGGCTGGAGAGCATGGAGCGCTCCGGCTGCGGGGCTACAACTTCGTGGCGCCGCTGGAAGCGGGTGACGCGCCGGTGACTTCGATGCCGGATGCGCCTGTGGCGGGCCGATAGATGAGTGAGCCGCGGCGTTCGCATCGCCGTACTGCCTCTTCGAGGGCACGCGATGCAGATTGCAGGGTGCGCATTCCCCGCCTGCTCCTGGTTGCCTGCCTCGCCATCGCCTGCCGCTCCACCGCGCCTGTCGGGGTCGGGAGCGAGCGCGGCGCGTCATCCAGGCCTCGTCCGCTTCGCGTCTTTCTCCTCGTCGGCTCCGCGAACATGTTCGGCCGCGCACCGGTGGAGTCGCAGGACTCGGTGGCTGTTGCACATGTGCTGAGTCTGTCGGCCGACGGGCAATGGATTCCCGCCGTGGATCCGCTGGCTCCTGGTGCGGCGGTGGGTCCGGGGCGCGCATTCGGAATCGCGGTGGAAGAAGCGCTACCGGAGGCCGACGTGGGGCTCGTGCCCGCAGCGGTTTCCGGTACGTCAATCGTGCAGTGGACTCCTGGCGCGGTGGATCCTTCCACCGGAGCACACCCGTACGACGACGCCGTCGCGCGTGCGCGAGTGGCGATGCAGTCGGGTACGCTCGCCGCAATCCTCTGGCATCAGGGCGAGATCGATGCGTCGCCCGCCAATGCGCCCAGGTATGGTGCGCGGCTCAGGGCACTCGTCCAGCAATTCCGCACCGACCTTGGCGCGCCCGATGTGCCAGTGCTCGTGGGCCAAGTGGGGCAGTTTCGCGAGCGGCCGTGGACGCGCTGGCGCGCGATGGTGGACGACTCCACATACGCACTGCCGCGCACTGTGCCGCAGACGGGATATGTGTCGTCGGCGGGACTCACGCATCGCGGCGATTCCCTCACCTTCGACGCTCGCTCGGCGCGCGAACTCGGACGGCGATACGCCGCGAAGTATCTGCGGCTGCGGGACACTGCCGCGACGCCATGATGTCACTGGGTGGGCTTTGGAGGCAGGCGTTCACGGGTGCGCTCAGCGTCGCCGCGCTGGCCGGGTGCGCTCAG
>JBBSVF010000057.1:0-14264 GCA_038233745.1 Gemmatimonadales bacterium | reverse complement strand
TCAGTCACCCATCGCGTCGGCAGCCTGGCGCGCCGTCACCAGCGCGTCCTCCGAACGGAACGCGCGCGCGATCCACGCGAACGCCGCCGCCGCAACCACGAGCATCACGACACCCGTCATCGTCTCGCCGAAGACGAGCTTGCCGATGCCGAAGAGACTCGCGTAGACGGCAATGATGCCGGCGAGCCAGTTGGTCCATGCCAGCGCGCCGCCGGGGATCTGCTCTCGCCCGTAACCGAGCCGTTCTGACACCGTGCGCCATCCCGGTCCCCCCGGACGCACCTTCTCGTAGAACGCGTCGAGCTTGGCGTCCGGCTCCGGCCGCGTCATGTAGGTGACCGACACCCACACGACTGTGCTGACCGCCACGGTGATGAGCATGACGTACGTCTGCACGAGTGGGCTGCCGGCCGGCAGCGATCGCTTCACCAGATAAAGCGCAGCGAACGAAACCACGAACGAGGCGATCATCGCGCTGATCTCGCTCCAGGCATTGATGCGCGACCAGTACCAGCGCAGGATCAGCACGAGCCCTGTGCCGGAGCCGAGGGCGAGCAGCAGCTCCCACGCGCTCGCGATGGTGTCCAGCTGCCAGGTCACGAAGATGGACCCGAGGAAGAGGAAGATCGTCGACCAGCGCGAGACCGTCACGTAGTGTTTTTCGGAGTCGGTCTTATTGATGAAGCGCTTGTAGAAGTCGTTCACCAGATAGGACGCGCCCCAATTGAGCTGCGTGCCCACCGTGGACATGTAGGCGGCGGCAAAGCCCGCCATCATGACGCCGCGCCAGGGAGTGGGCAGGAGGTCGACGTACGCCTGCACGTAGGCGGCCTCGTGGTCGTGGGTGGGCCCGATGCCGTTCGGATAGAGGAGCACGGCCGCGAGCGCCGTCACGATCCAGGGCCACGGACGGATGGCGTAGTGTGCCACGTTGAAAAAGAGAGTAGCCAGCACGCCATCGCGCTCCGTCTTGCTCGAGAAGATGCGCTGCGCCACGTAGCCGCCGCCGCCCGGCTCGGCGCCGGGATACCACGCAGCCCACCATTGCACCGAGAGAAAGACCGCGAGCGTGAGCAGGGGCATCCAGGTGTAGCCGGCAAACCCGTGGTCGGTCATGTGTACCGGCAGCACCGAGATCGCCGCATCGGAACTGCCGTAGTGTGTGGCGAGCCCCGCCTTCAGCTTGTCCATCCCGCCCACGGCGCGCACCGCGTAGACGGCGAGGATGATCACGGCGCTCATCTTGATCACGAACTGCACGAGATCGGTCCAGAGCACTGCCCACATGCCCGCTCCGGTGGAATAGGCGACGGTGATGATGAAACAGATGCCCACGGCGAGTACTTCACCGGAGACGGTGAAGCCCAGCAGGTCCACCGGGTGCAGGCCGAGCGAGATCGTGAGAATCTTGATCATCGCCTTGGTGACCCACCCCAGGATGATCAGGTTGATCGGGATCGCGAGGTACAGGGCTCGGAACCCGCGCAGCGCGGCCGCGGGCTTCCCGCTGTACCGCAGCTCGGCAAACTCCACGTCCGTCATCACACCGGCGCGGCGCCAGAGGCGCGCGAAGAAGAAGACCGTGAGCATTCCACTCATCAGGAAGCTCCACCACAACCAGTTACCCGCGACGCCGTTCGCGAACACGAGCCCCGTCACGACGAGCGGCGTGTCCGCCGCGAAGGTGGTGGCGACCATGGATGCGCCGGCGAGCCACCAGCTCACGTTGCGCCCCGAGAGGAAGTACTCCTCGATGCTCTCGCCCCCCTTCTTCGTGAAGAAGAGGCCGATGCCGGTCGAGAGTGCGAAGTAGGCGATGACGATCGCCCAGTCGATGGCCGAGAGGTTCATGGACGTCCTGCCGGGGAGGATGGGGAGGTGGAGCGCGCGTCGATGCGGGCGACGACGTCAGGATGCAGCAGGCGCATGGCGAGATCCGCCACCGTGACCCGGACTGGTCCAACGCGACTGTGCTCTCGCGTGGGATTCACCCGATTGGTGAGCAGCAGCACATACAGATCGTGCTGCGGCGCGATCCAGAGGGAGGTGCCGGTGTAGCCGGTGTGCCCGAACGCGGGGCGCTCGAGATAGTGTCCGCCCGAACTGTTCGGCGATTGCGTGTCCCAGCCGAGTGCGCGGCTCGAGAAGCCGGAATCGGCAACCGTGGTGAAACGTTCGATGGTTTCCGCGCGGGCGAGGCGATGACCGTCCACGACGCCGCCATTCAGGTAGGCGCGCGCCAGGGTGGAAAGATCTGTTGCGGTGCTGAACAGGCCGGCGTGCGCGCTGATGCCTCCAAGCGCTGCGGCGTTCTCGTCATGCACCTCGCCCACGAGGCGACGTCCGCGCCAGGGATCCACTTCCGTTGGCGCGATGCGCGGCCGGAGCGACGCCGGCGGGAGGTAGCGCGTGTCTCGCATCCCCAGCGGTCCGAACACGTGCGACGCGAGATAGCGATCGAGGCGTTCGCCGCTGACGCGCTCCACGATGTGGCCGAGCAGCATGGCGCCGATGTCGCTGTACACCATGCGAACGCGCGGAGTGGTATCGAGCGGCGTGGCGAGAAACAGCGCCCACGTGGCATCGGGCGACAGGTTGCTCTTGTAGTACTGCTTGAAGGCCGGCAGGCCCGACCGGTGCGTGATCAGATCGCGCACAGTGACCTGGTTCTTGTGCGCACCCTGCCATTCGGGGAGGTAGCGCTGCACGGGGGCGTCCAGATCGATGAGGCCTCGCTCGCTGAGCTGCATCACGGCCGACGTCATCCCCACCACCTTCGTAAGCGACGCCAGATCCCAGAGCGTGCGCGAGTCAGGGCGCGGCGATGGGGCCCAGTCGATGTGCCCTGCCGCGACCGTCACCAGCGGACCGGCATGCGTCCCGATCACCGCGATGGCGCCCGGGAACGCGCTGTCCCGCACTGCGGCATCGAGCACCGCTTGCAGTGCGGCGTGGAGCGAGTCGTGCACCGGGGCTATCCGCGCTCCGGCCGGCGCAGCAGCTTTCCCCGTTCGTCCCTGTGCGCCGACTGGCGCCGCCATGTGCATGGCCGCAAGCATCACCCCGACTGAGAGCCCTCGACGAATCATGAGTCTGTCCCTACCTGGTTGGATTCGCATTTCCGGCGCGGCGACTGCCTGCGCGGTCATCAGTATGGCGTGCGCGACGACATTGCGCACCCCGCCATTGCGAGGGTCGGGGGTGATCCCCGGCATCAGCGTGCTCATGCGCGACAGCATTGGCCTCGTGCGCGGGCAGCGTGTGGGACTGATCACCAATCAGACCGGCGTCGACGAGCACGGTGTCTCCGACATCGATCGCCTTCGCGATGCGGCCGCTCGCTCGGCCGGCGTGCGGTTGGTGACGCTCTTCTCTCCGGAACACGGCATTCGGGGCACCGAAGATCGCGAGGATCTCGCGAGCGGGATCGACGCGAAGAGTGGACTGGTGGTGCACTCGCTGTATACCCACGGCACGATCGCCCCGCCGGACAGTACCCTGCGCGGGGTGGACGTGCTGGTGGTCGATCTGCAGGACATCGGCACCCGCACGTGGACGTATGTCGGAGCGGTGGTGTATGCCATGCGTGCGGCCGCACGAAACAACCTGCCGATCGTGGTCCTGGACCGCCCCAATCCGCTGGGCGCGGGCATCGACGGCCCCATCCTCGACCCATCGCTGGCCAACGCCGAGGAAGGGCGGCCAGGGCGACCGGGCAAGGCCTTCGCGCTGTATCCAGTGCCGCTGCGGCACGGCCTCACCATGGGAGAGATGGCCCGGTTCCTCAATGCGGATCTCGGCATTGGCGCGCGGCTCACGGTGGTGCCGGTGCAGGGGTGGGTGCGGACGCAGTGGTTCGACGAGACCGGACTTCCGTGGGTCCGCCCGTCACCCAACCTCCCGACGCTCACGAGCGCGACCATCTATCCAGCGCTTGTCGCATTCGAGGGCACCAACCTCAGTGTAGGACGCGGCACTCCGGACGCGTTCCAGCGGCTCGGTGCGCCCTGGCTGCATGCGGACGCCGTCGTCGCGCTGCTCAATGCGCGACACCTGCCGGGGGTGCATTTCCAGCGACAGGATTTCACTCCGGTGAACGCTGCCGACAACAAGTATTCCGGGCAGCAGATCCAGGGGGTCCGCGTGGTGCTGGACGACCGGACCGCCTTTGCCCCTGGCCGCACCGGCGCCGCGCTGCTGTGGGCGATCGCGCGCACCTCCCGCGACTCGCTCGTTGTGCGTGATCTCACGTGGGACGAGCGCTTCGGTCGCCCGTTCATGCGCGAGGCGCTCATGCGCGGCGAGGATCCCGATGCGGTGGTTGCACGCGACGATGCGGCCGTTGCGGAGTATCGGCGCCGCGTGACACCGTACCGGATTTACTGATCGGCGGTCTCGCACCGATCTTGCACGACTGCCCCTGACGGACTCGACCTCTTTCCATCGCCCGAGGAGCCTGACTCATGAAAGGAACATTCCGCGCCGTGGCCCTGGCGCTCTCATTTGCCGCCTTCAGCGCCTGTGGGCCGCGACAGGTCGAGGTTCGCACGGCGCCGACCGTGTCCACCGAGCAGTCGGTGCAGGTCACGAACAGCCTGAGCCAGGCCGTGAACGTCTACGTCACGCCGGCCGGGGCCAGCGAGCTGTTTTTGAGGCAGGTGCCGGCGAACACCGTGGAGAAGGTGAATGTCACGGGGATCTCTGCTGGCACCTCGGTGATGTTCAAGGCGGTGACGGTGGATGGATCACGCACGTATCAAAGCCGCAGCGTGACGATGGCGGGACTGTACGTGTGGGGCGTTCCCTGACCTGAGTTTTCGTGTTCACTCACACAGCATGGCCGGTTCGCGTTGCGGGCCGGCCATGCTGGCATCCCGGAGGTTCGTGAGCCGGTTCGGCGTCCCAGTGCGCGTCATTGCTGGAGGCGGTTCGGTGGGATACCTTTCCGGGCCAGCGCGCTGAATCGCTGGAGAGTTGTTCGACCCGCCGTCCTTCGCATCGAAGCGCGCGACCGTTCCGGTCGCGGCATCGCCGTGGGCCCTGGAGCCGCATGAAGCTGCTGCCTGACTGCGTCAAGAACGGCTATCTGCGCATCATCGATCCGGTCGCGAACTGGATGGTGCGTCGAGGCGTTCATCCCAACACGATCACCGTGGTGGGCACGATCTGCACGGTGGTCGGGGGCATCATCTACGCCACCGGTCACATCAAGACAGGCGGCTGGTTCCTCGGTCTCACCGCACTGTTCGATGTGTTGGATGGCACGGTGGCCCGGCGCTCGAATCGCAGCTCCACTTTTGGCGCCTTCCTGGACTCCAGCCTCGATCGGCTGGCTGACGGCTTCGTGCTGGGCGGATTGGCGGTGTTCTATGCCACCAGTGTCGTCCACCACAGCGTGCCGCTGCTGGTCACGGCGCTGCTGGGGCTGATGGGCGCCTTCATGACGTCGTACACACGGGCTCGCGCAGAGTCGCTCGGGCTCGACGCGAAAGTGGGCCTGCTCCAGCGGCCGGAGCGCGTCGTGCTCCTGTCGGCCCCACAGGCGCTGTTCGGCCTGGTGTTCAATGGCTGGGTGCTCGCTATCATCATTGTCATTCTGACTCTTACGGCCTGGATCACCGTGATCCAGCGCGTGGCCTTCGTCTACTCGGCGACCACGCGGGCGGATGCGGCCGAAGCGCGTACGGAGGTTGCGGTGCGTCCGCGACTCTTCGCGCGCCGACGCGCTCCCAGCCCTCTGCTCAAAGGAGAATAAGTTCGTGCAAGGTTCCCCAGCTGACGCGCGTACCGCGCCCGCGCCGGCCACCGGCCGCCTCGGCATCCTCACGCCCGGCCTCGGTGCCGTCGCCACCACCTTCATGGCCGGTGTCGAGAGCATCCGTCAGGGTCGCAGCCAGCCCATCGGGTCGCTCACGCAAATGGCCACCATCCGGCTGGGCAAGCGCACCGACAACCGGTCGCCGCTCATCAAGGATTTCGTGTCGCTGGCGTCGCTCGACGACATCGTTTTCGGTGCCTGGGATCCGATTCCCGACGACGCGTACACCGCTGCCCGCAAGGCGGGTGTGCTCGAGGATCGCGATCTGGCCCCGCTGGAGGAATTCCTCTCGGCCATCCGGCCAATGCCCGCGGTGTTCGAGAACAAGTACGTCACCCGCATTCACGGCACGAACGTCAAGAAGGGCAAGACCAAGCGGGATCTGGCGGAGCAGCTTCGGCAGGATCTGCGCGACTTCAAGTCGAAGCACAACTGCGACCGTCTCGTGATCGTGTGGTGCGCCTCCACCGAGATCTTCATCAGGCCCGGCCCGCAGCACGCCACGCTGGAACAGTTCGAGAAGGCAATGGATGCGAACGACGAGGCGATTGCCCCGTCGATGCTCTACGCGTACGCAGCGATCATGGAGGGCGTGCCCTTCTGCAACGGCGCACCGAATCTCAGCGTGGATCTTCCGGCGCTGGTGCAGCTCGCCACCGAGCGGGGCGTGCCGATTTCCGGGAAGGACTTCAAGACGGGTCAGACCTGGATCAAGACGATCATCGCGCCGGGGCTCAAGGCGCGCATGCTGGGTCTGGCGGGCTGGTACTCCACGAACATTCTGGGGAACCGTGACGGCGAAGTGCTGGACGATCCCGCGTCGTTCAAGACGAAAGAGGAGTCCAAGCTCTCCGTGCTGCACACGATCCTGCAGCCGGAGAAGTATCCGCAGCTCTACAAGGACTTCTCGCATGTGGTGCGCATCAACTACTACCCACCGCGCGGCGACAACAAGGAAGGCTGGGACAACATCGACATCGTGGGCTGGATGGGGTATCCCATGCAGATCAAGATCAACTTCCTCTGCCGCGATTCCATCCTCGCCGCGCCGCTCGTGCTGGATCTCGCACTGTTCAGCGATTTTGCGCAGCGTGCCGGCATGAAGGGGATTCAGGAATGGCTCTCGTTCTACTACAAGAGCCCGATGGCCGCGCAGGGACTGCAGCCTGAACATGACCTCTTCATTCAGCAGACGAAGCTCAAGAACACGCTGCGACACCTGATGGGTGAGGAGCAGATCACGCATCTCGGACTGGAGTACTACCAATCGTGATGTCGCGATGGATGCGTTGGCGGAGCGCCGCGCTGGCGGTTGCACTGCTGATCGCGGCGGCCTGCGGGCCGCCGCGCAAACCGGAGCTTCGCCAGGGGTCGGAGAGCTATTTTTTCACCATCACCTCCGACCCGATCCCCCCGACGGCGCGCACCGACGTGATCTACTCCATCACCGTGAAGGATCGGAAGACCGGACAGCCGATCGAGACTGGTGAGGGACGCATCTTCGCCAATACGGCCGATGGTGCGCGTACCTACGACGGCTTCGTGAAGGCGCCGCAGGTCGGGGCCTATTCAGCACGACTCAGATTCGTGACCTCCGGCCAGTGGGCCGTGGGCATTCAATTCCACAGTGACTCCACGAAGCCGCTCGAGAAAACGGAGTGGATGCAGGACGTCCTCAACGAGCAGCGCGGTACGCCGTAATCATGCGCCATTTCTATCGCAGTCAGACTCCCCCCGCCGACGTGCTCGCCCTGGCGGATCGCTTCTTTGCCGCGCTGCAGTTCACCGCGGTGACCACCACCCACCGGTCACGCAGCTACCGGAGTGAGCTCGGCACCATGCGACTCTCGGCGAAGCCGGAAGGCGGGCACTATACCTTCGTCGAAGTAGTCACCGACCAGATGGGTGAAAGCCGCATGGATCGCAACGTGAAGCGGTTCTTCGTTACGCTGCACCGAGCCGAGGATTCGACGCACCAGCTCGAAGCGGCCTACTGATGGCCTCCCCGCGGTCGGCTGTGACGCGGGGCGCTGGGCGGAAGCGAGCGGACGGAGAGAGTCCAGCGGCTGAGCAGGCGTCGCCCGGTCTCACTGACGCCCAGCGCCTGGAGCTCTACTACTGGATGCGCCTCACGAGATCGCTCGAGGAGCGGCTCGTGAATCTGTACCGACAGACCAAGGTGGTGGGAGGTCTCTTCCGCTCACTTGGCCAGGAGGCGGACTCCGTCGGCAGTGCCTTCGCCCTGCGTCGCGAGGACATCCTGTCGCCGCTCATTCGCAACCTGGGCGCAATGCTGGTAAAGGGTGCCACGCCGCTGGAGATCGTGCGTCAGTACATGGCGAAAGCTGATTCCCCTACGCGCGGACGCGAACTCAACATCCACTTCGGCGATACCGACCGCGGCTTCATCGGCCAGATCTCGCCCCTGGGTGACATGGTCCCCGTCATGGCGGGCGTCACGCTCTCCTTCCGCATCCGGGGCGAGCGACGTGTGGGGCTGGTGTACGTGGGCGATGGCGCCACTTCCACGGGAGCCTTTCACGAGGGCATCAACTTCGCCGCCGTGCAGCGCTGTCCCCTGGTGGTCATCATCGAGAACAACGGCTACGCCTACTCCACGCCCACGTCGAAGCAGTGCCTGGTGCGTCAGTTCGCGGACAAGGCGCTCGGCTACGGCATTCCCGGCGAGACCGCCGACGGCAACGATGTGATTGCCACATATGAGGCCACGCGTCGCGCCGTGGATCGCGCGCGAGCTGGCGGTGGCACGTCCATTGTGGAACTCATGACGTACCGCCGAAAGGGGCATGCGGAGCACGACAATCAGTCGTACGTTCCCGAGGGAGAAATCCAGCAATGGGCCGTGGAGAACGACCCGATCGACCGGTACGCCGCGCGGCTGACGGGTGAGGGGGTGGCGCAGACAGTTCTGGACGACATCGACGAGCGCATTCGTCGCGAGATCGACGAGGCCACCGACCTGGCCGAGCAGTCGGGAGTACCGGAGCCGCTGGACGCACTGGAGGGCATCTACGCCGATCCGCCGCGCGAGTCGCCACTCTGGTTTCGCGAAGGCGTGCGGGCGGCGGTGGACACGAACGAGCGACCGCAGTCGTGGGGCACGTGGGACGCCGCCACCACACGGAGCGAGTGATGGCCGAGATCACCTTTCTCGAGGCCATTCGCGAGGCACTGTTCGAAGAAATGGCGCGCGACGAGAACGTCATCATGCTCGGGGAGGACATCGGGGCCTTCGGCGGAGCGTTCAAGGTGACGGAGGGGCTGATGGCCACGTATGGCGAGTCGCGCGTGATCGATACGCCGATCAGCGAGATTGGCATCGTAGGGGCCGCCGCTGGAGCGGCGCACATGGGGCTGCGACCCGTGGTGGAGATGCAGTTCATCGACTTCATCGCGAACGCGTACGACATGCTCACGAACTACGTGGCCACAGCCCGCTATCGCGCCTTCCTCCCCTGTCCCATGGTGGTGCGGGGGCCGAGTGGCGGTTACGTGCGCGGCGGCCCGTTCCATTCGCAGAACCCCGAGGCAGGCTTCATCCACACGCCGGGGCTCAAGGTGGTCTATCCCAGCACCGCTGCGGATGCCAAAGGCCTCATGAAGGCGGCGATCCGGGACGACGATTGCGTCCTCTTCTTCGAGCACAAGTACCTCTATCGACGTATCAAGGGCGTGATGCCCGAGGGCGATCACGTGGTGCCCATCGGCAAGGCGCGCGTGGCGCGTGACGGCACCGATGTCAGCGTCATTACGTACGCCGCCGCCGTGTACAAGGCGCTCGAGGCCGCCGATCAGCTCGAACGGGAAGACGGCGTGTCGGTGGAAGTCATCGACCTGCGCTCTCTCGCGCCTCTCGACGACGAGGCAATCGTCGCCACGGTCCGGAAGACGAATCGCGTCCTCCTGCTGCATGAGGACACGCGCACGGGCGGTATTGCCGGCGAACTCACCGCCCGCATCAGCGAGCAGTGCTTCGAGTGGCTCGATGCCCCCGTGCTGCGTGTCACGGCGCACGATGTGCCGCTGCCCTACGCACCATCGCTCGAGGATTTCGTCCTCCCGCAGACAAGCGACGTCGTGCACGCGCTCCGCCGACTGCTGGCCTACTGATGTCCGACCCCGGCAGTGAAATCCCGCGGGAAAGCCGTGGGAGAGCGGACGGGGGGATCTGGCCTTATCTTGGAGTGGGCTGCCTGACGGCCATTGTTGGTCTGATGGGAGGCGGCATGATCGCAGTGCTCATCGCCAAGGCGGTGGGCGGAGTCACGGGGTGCCGGGCGGAGGCCGAAACCGGCGCTCCCTGCGACTGGAGCCTGTACTGGACCTGGGGTGCGCGAATCGGCGTGATCCTTGTACCGACATACGTTATCTGGCGGATGCGGAAGGCTCGCGCCGCCTCCAAGCCCTCCTGAGAGGAACTGCAGTGGCACGCGTAGACGTCATCATGCCCCAGATGGGGGAATCGATCGCCGAGGGGACGATGTCCCGCTGGCTGAAGAAGGTGGGCGACGAAGTGAAGCGGGACGAGCCGATCTTCGAGATCAGCACCGACAAGGTGGACGCCGAGATTCCGTCCCCTACCGCGGGGGTGCTCGCCGAGATCATCGTGACGGAGGGGCAGACGGTGGCCGTGCAGACGGTGGTGGCCCGCATCGAGACGGAGAAGGGTGCCACTATCGACACGGGGACGACAGCGCCCGCGCCCGCTGCTGCGGCATCGGCACCGGAATCGGCTTCGATGACCGCTTCACCCGCTCCAGTGGCCACGGCATCGGCCGACGCGTCCTCCGTAACGCCGGCCGGCCTCTCGGACCGACTGCGCACGAAGAGTTCGCCGCTGGTGCGACGCATCGCGGCCGAGCATGGCCTGGAGATCGCCTCGATGACGGGGACGGGAGTGCAGGGCCGCGTCACCCGAAAGGACATCGAGCAGGTCATCGCCGCCGGACCGGCGGCGGGTGCCGCCGCATCCATGCACGCGCCACGTGGCGCCCTGTCGCACGGCCCCGCGCCCGAACCCTGGCCCGGCGACAAGGTGGAGGCGATGTCGAAGATACGCTCGCTCACCAGCGACCACATGGTCGCGTCGCGGCACACCAACGCCCACGTCACCTCGTTCTTCGAGATCGATCTCACGCGCATTGCGCGCATTCGCCAGAAGGCGCGCGCGGGATTCGAGGCCCAGACCGGCCAGAAGCTCACGTACCTGCCGTTCATCATCAAGTCCGTCGTCGACACACTGCGCCAGTTCCCCGTGTTGAATGCGGCGGTATCGGGCTCCAATATCATCTATCGCAAGCAGTACAACGTCGGCATCGCGGTCGCCCTCGACTGGGGGCTGATCGTGCCGGTGATCAAGGGCGCGGACGACTTGAGTCTCAGCGGTCTCACGCGGTCGTTGAATGATCTCGCCGAGCGTGCGCGCAACAAGCGACTGAAGCCCGATGAGGTGCAGGGCGCCACCTTCACGATCACGAATCCCGGCGTCTTCGGATCGCTGCTGGGCACCCCGATCATTCCGCTCGGGACCTCCGCCATCCTCGGCCTGGGGGCCATCGAGAAGCGGCCGAAGGTCGTCACCGGTCCGGATGGTGAGGATACGATTGCCATTCGCACCTGCGCGTACTTCTCGCTCTCCTTCGACCATCGTATTGTCGATGGTTCGGATGCCGACAAGTTCCTGGCCGCCGTCAAGAAGTCGCTCGAGAGTTATCCGGAGGGGGCCCTCTGACCATGGCACGTGCACTGACCATCCAGAGAACGCTGGTAATGCCGCCGGACCGCGAGAAGTTCGCGGTGCGTCTGCAGAAGAAGTACGCGTATTACGCCGCCGCGGGATGCACGTACTCGGTCTTCGAGGAGACGGGCCTGCCGGGCGCGTTCCTCGAGTTCTTCGAGGCCCCGGACGCCGCGACACTCTCGCGCGCTCACGCCTCGGCGCCCGAGCGTGTGCTGGACCCCGCGCGACTCTATCACGAAGTGGAGCTACCCTGATGCCGATGCGCACGGTCACGGATGATGGACGGACCTGGCAGGTAGCGACGTCCGGCCGCGTCACGCAGTACGATCGCGACGAGTTCGCGCTGCTGTTCACCACGGGCGAGGCCGAGCATCGGGAGACGCGCGTCACGCGATTCTCGCCGCAGGGCACGCGCTCGAGAGAAGCGGCGCTCATGGAACTGAGCGAGGCAGATCTCCTGCGGCTGCTCCGGAGTTCGCAGCCGGGTGAGTTGTCGCCCGAGGCCGGTTACCGGGCGTGACCTCACCGGGCGCGATGGAGGACTTCGTCGATCTGCACATGCACTCGACGGCCTCCGACGGCTCGCGTGCACCAGGCGATGTGGTGCGTGCGGCACATCGCGCCCGATTGCAGGCCATCGCGCTCACTGACCACGATTCCGTGGCGGGCCTGGACGAGGCGATCGCCGTGGGTGCAGCGCTGGGCGTGCGCATCGTGAACGGCGTGGAGTTGAGCGCCGTCGAAGGCTCCGTGGAAACGCACGTGCTCGGACTGCATCTCACCGAGCCCGCCGTGCTGGACCGCGAGCTGGCCGAGCTGCGTGCGATGCGCGAGCGGCGCGCGCAGCAGATCGTGGACCGGCTCAACGCACAGGGCGTCCTCATCACCTTCGAGAGTGTCGTGGCGCTTGCCGATGGTGGTGCCATCGGGCGTCCGCATGTTGCCCGAGCGCTGGTGAATGAAGGCTGGGCCACCGATCAGCGGGATGCCTTCGACCGATATCTGGGTGCGGGCCGGAGTGCCTTCATTGCCAAGGAGCAACTCGGCATGGACGCGGCCTTCGCGATGATTCATGCGGCAGGTGGACTGGCTGTCCTGGCGCACCCCGGCGCGGGCGCCACGCGCGAGCGGGTGGAGAAACTCGCGCAGATCGGTCTCGATGGCGTGGAGGTGAAGCATCCCAGCCACTCTCCGAGTGAGACCAACCGGTTGCGGACGCTCACGGAGCAGTTGGGGCTGGTGCCGAGCGGGGGGTCCGACTGGCATGGTGCAGCGGACGGGCCGCGCACGATCGGCATGATGCAAGTGAGCGCCGACTGGCTGGCACAGCAGGACGCGCGCGTGGCGCACCGCGCGGAGTCCGCGAATCGCTAATTCCCTCGGCGCTGGCGACGCCAAGGTTGCGTTGGTCACCGGCGCCGGCCGCCGCGTCGGACGTGCCATTGCCATCGCGCTGGCACGCGAGGGCTACGCGATCGCCGTGCATTACAACGCGTCCGAATCCGGCGCACGCGAGACGGTGTCGGCCATCGAAGCGGAGGGCGGTGCAGCGGCGATGCTGCGCGCCGACCTCATGGACGTCTCGCAGGTGGAGCGTCTGGCTGACGAGGTGGCGACGGAGCAGGGGCGCGTGGATCTGCTCGTGAACTCTGCCGCGGTGATGACGCGGACGCCGATCGGCGAGCTCACGGTGACGCAATGGGACGACATGACGGCGCTGAACGTGCGCGCCCCACTCTTCCTCTCGCAGCGACTCGCACCCGCCCTGCGCGCCGTGCACGGCAACATCGTGAACATCGCGGATCTCGCGGCCTTCGAGACCTGGCCCGCGTACGTGCCGCACTCGATGACGAAGGCGGCGATCGTGCAGCTCACACGCGGGCTCGCCCATGCGCTCGCGCCGGAAATCCGGGTGAACGCAGTGGCGCCCGGCGTCGTGATGCTGCCCGAGGGCTGGGACGAGCGGCAGGCCGAGCATCTGCGATGCACCACGCCGCTGCGCCGGCTCGGGTCGGCGGATGACGTCGCCGGCGCGGTGGTGTATCTGGCGGGCGCAGCGTACGTGACGGGAGAGACCCTGCTGGTGGATGGCGGACGTCATATCCGGCGCTGACGCGCGCGGCGCCGCGCGCGAGGTACAGCAGTTTGGCAGAATCGTCGTGGTGGGCGGGGGCTGTTATGGCAGCTACTATCTGCGCCAGCTTGGCCGCGCGCGCGCGGCCAGGGCGCTGTCCTGGCACACGGTCACGATCGTTGATCGTGATCCGGAGTGCGCGGCCGCGACACTCATTCGCGATGTAGTCGACGCGGAAGTCGTCGTGGAGCCATGGACGCACTTCTTCGATGCCTATCTGGGAGCGCTCGCGGACGCAGGGTCCGAAAAAACACCCGACGCCATTGTGCCCTCACCTCTCATGCCGCACCTGATGGCTGACTGGGTCGCGGCGCGTGCGGCTGCTCGCTGGCCGAGGAGAACAGTGCGAGTGGTTCCGCTTCCTGCGGCTCCTGCCGTGCCCTGGGAGCGCGCCGGAGATGATGGGACGCATTACGTGAGTTTCGCCGAGTGGATGTGTCCCATCAACTGCATCGAACCCGCGCGCTGCCCACACACGCGAGGGCCCAGGAGCTGGAGCATGCCCGACGCGGTGGCCGCTCACGTTGCGAGCGAGATGGCAGCGGGGCGGC
>JBBSVF010000056.1:0-14264 GCA_038233745.1 Gemmatimonadales bacterium | reverse complement strand
GGCCCGACCTCCGATGTCGAGCGCGCAGTGCACGAGGGCATCGTCCATCGGCACGGTGCGATCGCCGTATCGAGCTGCAGTCGGCGGCAGATCCGCCGCGAGAGCGCCTCCCACGCAGATCGCCACATCCTCGATGAGGTGGTGCGCCAGGTCGCCTTTCGCCGTGATGGTGATGTCGAGCCCACTGTACCGGGCGAACGTCACGAGCATGTGATCCAGGAACGGCTCGCCAGTCGCGACGGTAGCGCGACCAGTCCCCACCGCCAGATCACATCGAATCGTGGTCTCCTTCGTTTCTCGCACCACAACGGTCATCTGCCGCTCCTGAAGTTGGTCTGCGTCATTCGCCGAACTCCCCAGCCACAGCCACCGGGTCGAGCGCCCCGGTGTAGAGCGCCATGCCGATCACTGCGCCCGCCAGCCCCCGGTGTTCCAGTGCGCGCAAGTCGGCCATGGTTGTCACGCCACCCGATGCGAGCACCGGTACGTTGGAGGCCTCGGCCACGTCCTCCATCAGTGGAAGATCGGTGCCCTGCAACTGCCCCTCCAGATGGACCGCTGTCACCAGGAGTCCGCCCAGCGGCAGCGAGTTCAGCTCGTCCACGAGGTCCAGGATGTCCATGGGAAGGGTGCGGGCCCACCCGCGTGTGGTGAGCCGCCGTTCGCGAACGTCGCAGGCCACGATGATCTCTCCCGGATGTCGCGCGGCGAGTTCGGCCAGCCATTCGGGTTCCTCGATCGCGCGCGTTCCGACCACCACCCCCGAGGCTCCTGCCTCCAGCAGTTCCTCGGCGAGCGAACCAGACCGTACGCCGCCCCCGACCTGCACCGGGATCCCAACCTCGGCGATGATCGACCGCACGAGTTCGAGATTGCTTCCCCGCTCGGTGGCCGCATCCAGATCCACCACATGCAGGCGATGAAACCCATGATGCTCCCACCCGCGCGCGACATCGATCGGCCGGTCCAGACGTACGCGCTCGTTCTGATACGACCCTCCCACAAGCTGCACGCAGGCCCCTTCGCGAAGATCAACGGCAGGTATGGCGATCATCCGACACCTGGCGCGTGTCGCGCCCGTTCGAGAAAGGCATGCAGAAAGCTTACGCCACCCGCGGAACTCTTCTCCGGATGGAACTGCACTCCCAGCGTGTTCGCCACCGACACCACTGCCGGAAAGGTGTCCGCCTCGTGCGTGGACCATGCGGACACCGTCCGCCGGTCGTCAGGGCGACACACGTAGCTGTTGGCATAGTAGGCGATGGGCAGCGGAGCCGGCAGCGAACCCATCGCGCCACCCTCCACCTCAATGGTGTTCCAGCCGATCTGTGGAACGCGCACGGCCTCCAGGCGCGTCACTCGGCCCGCGAGCACTCCCAGGCCGACGCCCGAGCCTTCATCGCTCGCGTCGAACAGCAATTGCATGCCGAGGCAAATACCGAGTGTGGGCAATCCTCCCAGAATCGCCTGACGCATGGCGTCGCATCCGGGTGCCAGTCGCGCGGCCGCTGCACCGAAGGCTCCAACCCCCGGGAGAACGAGCACATCGCCGGCCAGCGCCTGCGCGGGATCCGTCTCGATCCGGACGGAGACGTCAGGAGCACTCGCGATTGCCTTCTCCAGAGAATGGAGGTTGCCCGCTCCGTAGTCGAACAGCATCACGCGCATGCTCGCACCTCGTCATACGCCGCGAGCACGGTGTCCATGGCGGCCACCGGCCCCACACCGATGCGCAGCGCGGAGCCAGCGCTGTTCGCAAAGGCGGGAATGTCCGTGGGAAGGCCGCCCAACGCACGCACGAGCGCACCACGCTCGCGAAGACCGCGCGCGGTCTCCGCCGCCGATGCGAGGGGAACGCAGACAAAGTTGGCGTGCGACTCCAGCGGCTCGAGCGCTCGTGCCCGGAGTGCATCCCGCAGCAAGATCCGCGACTGGAGGGCGTCATCGCGCCGCGAACGCATCCATTCCAGACCTCGCTCGCTGAACGCCGCCCGCATCGCGGCTTCCGCGGCGATGTTGAGCGTGTACGGGCCACGCGCGCGCTCCACCAACCGCGTGAGTGTGCGCGCACCCACACCATATCCCGCACGCAACCCGGCCATCCCGAACGCCTTCGAACAGGTCCGTGTCACGAGCACATGCTCATGGCGATTCGCCAGGTCCACGAAACTGTCGTCAGCGAACTCCGCGTAGGCCTCATCGATGATCACCACGCCCGACGCATGCTCGCAGACGTACTCAACGGCCGCCCGTGAGATGGTGGTCGCCGTGGGATTGTTCGGCGTACACAGATACGTGAGCTTGGCGTGCGCCGCCACAAGACGCTCGGCGTCCACATCGAAGTTCTCGTGCAAGGACAGGCGCACCAGCTCCAGTCCGTTCAACCTCGCAAACACCGGAATCATCGAGAACGTGGGATCACAGAACGCAATGCTGTCTCCCCGCTCCGCAAAGGCACGCATCGCGGAGTCCAGGACATTATCCGATCCGCAGCCAACTACTGCGCCCACGTCGTCGTTCTGAATGCCGAGATACGCAGCCACCGTGTCGCGCAGCGACTCCGAGTAAAGCGCGGGATATCTCGAGATTTCCGAGGCTCCCAAGGCTGCTACGGCGTCCAGCACAGCGGGCGATGTGCCCCAGAGATTGGTGTTGTCGCTGACATCCACTGCGCAGGGCGCAGTGTCTGCCGAATAGAGCGGCAACGCGGCGACGTCTTGTCGTGCGAGGGTCGAGACATTCATGCGGCACCTCCGCGCGCCCACGCCCGCGCAGCGATCGCGTGGCCCCCCAGCCCCTCGGCGTCCGCCAGCACGCCGGTATCCTCGGCCATCGCTGCGGCCGCGTCTGCAGAAACGCGCTGATACGTGGTCCAGCGAACGAAGTCCAGTGTGGACAAGCCAGAGTACGAGCGCGCCAGCCCGCCAGTTGGCAGCACGTGATTGGCGCCGGTCATGTAATCGCCAAAGGCCACGGAGGCTGCCGCACCCACGAACACGGTGCCAGCGCTGCGCACTCTCGCCAATACCTGCATCTCGTCCTCGGCGAGCACCAGTAGGTGCTCTGACGCGTACGCGTTTGCAAAATTGATCGCGGCTGTCAGATCGGCTGCCACGAGCACCGCGCCCCGAGCGGCGAGTGCCTGCCGGATGATCTCTGAACGCGGCTGCGCATCGAGCATGCGAACGAGCGCCACTCGCACGGCATCGGCGATCGACGCGGAGGTCGTGACCGCCACCACCGCCGCAAGCGGATCGTGTTCGGCCTGTGCGAGCATCTCGCGCGCAATGACGTCGGCATCGGCGGTATGATCGGAGAGAACCAGAAGTTCGCTGGGGCCAGCCGGCGAGTCGATCGCGACAGCGCTGGCCACCTGCAGCTTTGCCTCAGCCACGTACGCATTCCCGGGTCCAACGATGCGATCGACCCGCGGAACCGACAACGTCCCATACGCCATCGCCGCAACCGCGCCGGCACCACCAAGCGCGAACACGCGATCCGCACCCGCCAGCGACGCAGCGGCCAGCACCACATCGGACGGCAATCCCGTCTCGCGCGATGGCGGCGAGCAGAGCACGACCTCTCCCACCCCGGCAACGCGTGCGGGCACGATGCCCATCAGCACGCTGCTCGGATAGGCAGCACGGCCGCCTGGCGCATACACGCCAACACGGGCCAGCGGATCAGGACGGCGGCCGACAATCACCCCCGGCATGCTTTCCGTCTCGCTCGCGCGAGGCCGAAAGCACTCGTGAACTGCCCGGATGTTGGCCGCCGCACGCTCGAGTGCAGACCGCAACGGAGACGGCAGCGTAGCCAGCGCCCGATCGCACGTGGCGCGCGGCACCTCGAGTTCCTGAAGCGACACATCATCCAGTTCCAGCGCGAGCGCGCGCAACGCCCTGTCACCCCCCCGCCGCACGCGCTGCACGATCGCCGACGTACGTTCCCGCACGAGCGCATCGCTGGCGTCCTGCCGATCGAACAGGGCGGAGCGATCTGCTGGCGACAGGTTCTCCACGCGTCCTGTGAACCGGAGTGTGCCGTCGCGGCTCATGACATCAACCTCTCGATCCGGGTGACGAGGATGCCCTCGGCGCCCAGGGCCTTCAAGTCGGCGATGGTCCGATAGATCGTTGATGCCGTGACGACTGCATGGACGGCCACATGCTCCCCGCCGTTCAGGATGTCGATCACCGTGGGTCCGTTGAGGCCAGGCAGGACCTTCCGTACCTCGTCGAGCTGGGCCCGCGGAACATTCGCCATCACATACCGCTTGTCGCGCGCCGCCAGAACACTCCCCAGCGCGCCGACCAGTTCATCCAGTGATCGCGCGCGCAGCGGGTCAACGCGCACGGTATCTGTGGAAATCAACCGGCTCGTGGATTCCAGCACGGTGCACAGCTCGCGGAGGCCATTCACCCGGAGTGTCGATCCGGTGGACACCAGATCCACGATCACATCGGCAATCCCGATGTGCGGGGCGATCTCCGCCGCTCCACTCACGGGCACGATCGCTACCCTCTGACCGCGTGCGGCGAACCACCGCTCCGTGATCCGCGGGAACACGGTGGCCACGCGCATGCCATCCACCACCTGCGACACATCGTCTATCCCGCTGTCTTCGCGGGCCGCCACCGCGAGGCGGCACCGGCCAAAGCCCAGATCGGCGAGTTCCACGACCGGTCGCCCCGACTCTTCCATCAGGTCGAGCCCGGTGACGCCGGCGTCAGCAGCTCCGTCGGCAACGAACTCGGGAATGTCCTGCGCGCGCACGAACAGCGCCTGAAACTCGCCCCCGAGTGAGGCGGTGAGGGCGCGCGGGCCGGCGGCACGAATCTCGAGGCCGGCGTCGGTGAACAATTCGCGGGCGTCGTCAGCCAGACGTCCCTTGTTGGGCAGTGCGATGCGGAGCATGGAGCGGGGATATTGAAGTGATCAGAACGAAAAAAGCCCGTCCGGAGGGGACGGGCCGCAGGTCGACCGGCTGGTGTGCCGGGAGCGAGAAGTCGCTCAGCCAGACACGTGCACGTCGCCCCGACCCGTCAGGCCGTGGTGATGATGCACGTGATGGTGGCAGAGGCTCATGAGGGGATGATAGGCGGACGCCTCCCAGCCCGTCAACCCCATCCCTGGCAGGCGAGCTCATTTGCATCCGGAGGCGCTTGTGAATAAAATCACAATGGTCATCCGGGGCCCCGGATGGCCACTTACATCTGACAGGTCCCTGGAGGCCTCTCGAATATGCGGTCTTATCATATTGTTCTCCTCGCAAGCGCAGTGATGCTCGGCGCCTGCGGCGGCGAAAAGTCGGCGACGGATTCTGCGGCCATGGCCACGCCGAGCGCGACCACCCCGGCAGCGGTGAACGCCAGCGCCACCCCAGCGGCGGCAGCCACCATGGCTCCGGCCACGGGCGCGACACACGAAGTGAAGATGATCGGCGACGCGACCGGCTATCGCTTCGAGCCCGCCAACCTCACGGTGAAGGCAGGCGACGCAGTGAAGTTCATCAACGTCTCCGGCGGCCCGCACAACGTGGCCTTCCCCAGCATCACCGACCCGGCTGCCAAGGCGCAGATCGACGCGAACATGCCGGGCACGCACATGGGCGAGCTCTCAGGCCCCCTCGTGATGCAGCCGAACGAGGCCTACACGGTCTCCTTCGCCAACGTCCCCGCGGGCGCGTACAACTACATCTGCACCCCGCACGCCGCCATGAACATGAAGGGCGTGATCACGGTCCAGTAGTTTCCGGACTTGTTGTTGGCGACGGGGCGGATGCACATGCATCCGCCCCGTCGTGCATCCGGGCTCCACGGGCTGGCGTGCGCTGTGCCCTGCCATCCCAGTACCCGAACTCGTGAAGTGCCGTGCCGCGTTCAGTCCGTCGATCGCCCAAAGCGGCTTCTTCCGCGCCAGCACCACGAATCAGGTGGGGCCTCTGTTGCCAGTTCCTTGATTCGCCGATCCGCTTTCGCACGGCCACGAATCGGTATGCAGGCTCACTCGCGCAGGATGAGCGTGCTCGCTACCTCACGGACATCGCCCGCGACAACGCGTCCGCATTGCTTGCCGCCGTGGAGCGCTGCGCCGAGCTGGGAGTCGGCGCCTTCCGCATCAACAGTCAGATCCTGCCACTCGCCACGCATCCAGTGAGCGGGTACATGCTTTCGGATCTCGATCAGGATGGCAGCATCACGGAGTCGTTTCGGCGCGCCGGCGCTGCGGCCAGGCAGCTCGACATCCGACTCTCGTTCCACCCGGATCAGTTTGTGGTCCTGAACTCGGAACGGGAAGACGTGGTCAGAGCATCGCTGGCCGAGATGACATTGCAGGCGAGCATTGCCGAGTTGGTTGGCGCGGATGTCATCACCCTGCATGCCGGGAGCTCGGCCGGCGGGATTTCTGCTGCCCTCGAGCGTCTGGAGGCGGGAATCGAGCGACTGGACGAGGCGGCGCGTGCGCGTCTGGCCCTCGAGAACGACGACCGCCGCTTCGCTCCGGCCGCACTCTTGCCCTTGTGCGAGCGTCTGAAGGTCCCGTTGGTGTACGACGTGCATCATCACCGCTGCCACCCTGACGGGCTTGGTGTGGCGGAGGCAAGTGCTGCGGCCGCGGCCACGTGGGGGGCCCGGGAACCGCACTTCCACATCTCCTCGCCACGAGATGGATGGGAGAGCAGCAATTCCCGTCCCCACGCGGACCATGTGCCGCCGGAGGAGTTCCCAGAGGGGTGGCAGTCTGCGAGGCTGACGATCGACGTGGAAGCGAAAGCAAAAGAACGCGCCGTACTGGCGCTCAAGAATGCGCTTGATGGCGCGGTGGTGGCACAATGAGCTCGCGGAGAACAGGTCGTCTGGGGATGATGGCACCCGCTCCCGCGGCGTGGATTGCTGCGCGGGCGCGGAATGCCCTGCGTCGTCCGTTCTTCATTGCTGCCGTGAGCATCGTGACGTTTGCCACGGCTCTCATGGCACTTGTCATCGTCCCGCAGCAGGCGCGCAAGACGGCCGCCGCCATGCGCCCAGCGGTGGTGTCACGCCCGGATACCGAACCAACGGCCGCCGCAGCTCGTGAGGCCGCGCGCCAGGTGGCCTCCGCGGATTCGGCGCTCATGGCCAGCAAGGCGGAGCTCGCGTCGCTCGTGGCGGCAACTGCCGCGGTCGTCGCCACCGATACGACCGCCAGCGGCGATACCGTCTCCCGCCTGTTTCGAAGCCGCCGTGATTCGGTCGCCGCGCAGGTAGCGACTCTCACAAGGCTCATGGGCCGCGCGGAGAACGCACCTCTCCTGAGCTCGTATCGCACGCTGGCCCAATCGGAGCCCATGCAGGCCGACCCGATCGTGCGCCCCTTGCTGGACTCGCTGGTGGCGCTGGAGCGTGAGCGGGAGAGCTACAACGCCGTTGGAGGAGTAGACCCCGTCTTCGTGGCGCTCACGGCGCGAGCGAATGAACTGGGCCGGAACATCGTCGCCCTTGCCAACACGCGACGGACGGTCCTCCGCGAGACGCTGGCGGCGCTGGGCCCGGCGGCGCCGGAACTTCCGGCAGCGCTGGCCGCGCGCCCGCTTCCCGACACCGTGGCTCGCGCCAACGAGCGTCTGGCAGCGTACGAAGCCCAGGCCAATGTGAACGTCCGTCTGGGCCGCGAGCGTGCGGAGCTGGCACTGTACGAAGAAAAAAATGATCGCGCTCGCGAACTCGCCAACGTGGGCGCCTCGCCCTCGGCGATGCTCGCCGCCGCACTGGTCTTCGGCGCCATGCTTGGCTTTGGCGTTGCCCTGTTCATGGAAGTGCGCCGTCCGCGCATTGCCGATGCCTTTGAGGTGGAGCGCGCTACGGGTGTGAGGGTGCTCGGCACCATCCGCCCGCTGCCAGCGCCAGTGGACCAGACACGTCGTACGGCGGATCGCGCACCTACCCCGTACATCGACCCCGGGTCGGACGGTCACCAGCTCATCTATCTGACGATCGCGACCGCCGGACTCGATACGGTAATGCTCACCGTTACTGGCGATTCTCCAGCCGTCGCGGCAGTGGTGGCCATCAACTTTGCCGCCATCGCTGCGGACGAGGCCCGTGCGACGCTGCTGATCGATACCGATGGTGCGGGGTCGCCAGTGGCCAGCGCCCTTCGGCTGCGCAGCAGCGCGGGGCTCGCGGCCCTCGCCGCCGGCCGAGCGAGCTGGCATGATGCCACCCGCGAAGCGCGGCTGGGACGGGACCGTACCATCGAGGTGGTCGCGGCGGGGAGCGGGGTGACGGAGCTGGACTCACTGCGCGGGTTGCTGCAGCGCGACATCGAGCAGCTCGCCAATCGCTACGACGCGCTGGTGCTCGTCAGTACCCCGGAGCAGGTGCTGGGCGGCCTGCCCACCGCGCTTCCCATTCCCGACGTGCTCTACTGTGTGCGCTCGGGCGAGACGGAACTAGCGACGCTCACTCACGATCTGGCGGCAATCACGGAGTCGGGGGCGAATGTGCGCGGCATCGTGATCTGGAATGCACCCGATCCCGTGCTGTCCGAGCTTCGTCCGGTCGAAGAGTCCGAGCGCGAGGCCGCTGCGGTCGGCTGACGCCGTCGCGGGTGTCGACAGCGCCCCTCTGCTGCTAGCGTTCCAGCATGTCATTCATGTGGGCGGACACACTCATGGCCGCGGAGCGTGCGCATCTGCTGCGCCTGCTCGCCTGGGGCGCAAGTTCAGCGGTGTCGGGGCTGGCGTTGCTGGCCTGGATTCGATGGCGCGGCTCCCGCGCCGCCTCACTGCTCTTCCACTTTGCCCTCCAGACCGCACTCTGGGGGACGATCGATCTGCTGATTGCGAGCGCCTCCTTTCGCGGGCTGGAGCTGCGGGATCTCGACAGTGCCACGGGCCTCGACCGATTTCTCTGGCTGAACATCGGACTGGACGCCGGCTACGTGATGGTCGGCCTCACGCTGATCATCGTGGCCTGGCGCCTTGGTCGACGCCAGGCGCTGATGGGCGCAGGCCTGGGGGTGGCGGTGCAGGGAGCGGCTCTCGCACTGCTGGACCTGGTGTTCGCCGTGCAGATCGTGCGATGACGAGCGGTCGGATGCGCGAGGGACGGGGTTGGGCTATCTTGTGCCCCCGTAGCGCTGCTGGTGTCCCTGCCGCTGGTGTGATGACATGACGACTGTCGGCTATTCCGACCGCATCAACCACGCGTTCGCGTTCGCGGCCAAGCATCATGACCAGCAGGTCCGGAAGGGCACGCGACTTCCCTATCTCACGCACCCGGCGAATGTCGCGGTGATTCTCACGCGCTACGGCCGCGACGAGAGCACGGTGGTTGCTGGAATCCTTCACGATGTCGTTGAGGATTGTGCGCGGAACGGATACACGCGATCCACGCTCGAACAACGCATCGGCGACAAGTTCGGACACGATGTGCTGGAGACCGTGCTTGGCGTGACCGAACGGCGACTGGACGAAGAGGGGGTCGAGCTCTCGACCGAAGAGCGAAAGGACGACTACCTCGCGCGACTCGCTGGTGCGTCCGACGCCTCGCGGTGGGTGTGCGCGGCGGACAAGATCCACAACGCCGGAAGCATTCTGGCGGACCTCAAGCGCACCATGGATCCCGACACCGTGTGGTCGCGCTTTTCGGTAGGACGTCATGGTACGAGTCGCTGGTACCGGGCAGTCCACGACCGGTTGCGCGAGGTGGGCTTTCAGGCGGAGATCATGGCAGAACTGGAAGGCGTGGTACGCGCGCTCGAGGACGCCGCTCGCTGAGTTATTGGGAGAGAGTGACGTCGGTGGGCGCGGGATAGGTGCGCGCCACGTAGTCCTCGAGAATCTGCAGGAACTCCTGCACAATGCGATCGCCCTTGAGCGTCGTGAGCAACTTGCCGTCCATGTACACCGGTGCCTTGGGCTCCTCGAAGGTGCCGGGCAGCGAGATGCCAAGGTTGGCGTGCTTGGACTCGCCCGGTCCGTTCACCACACAACCCATGACCGCCACATTCATGTGTTCCACGCCGGGACGCGTGCGCTTCCACGCGGGCATCTGTTCGCGCAGATAGGTCTGGATGTCCTGCGCCATGTGCTGGAAGAAGGTGGACGTCGTGCGGCCACAGCCCGGACAGGCCGTGACCTGCGGCGCAAAGCTGCGCAAGCCGAGCGACTGGAGGATCTGCTGCGCCACCAACACCTCCTCGGTGCGATCGGCGCCGGGCTTCGGCGTGAGCGACACACGAATGGTGTCTCCAATCCCCTTCGCCAGCAGAATCGAGAGAGCTGCCGAGCTGGCCACCTGCCCCTTCATCCCCATGCCCGCTTCCGTAAGTCCAAGATGCAGCGGATAATCACAGCGCGAGGCCAGTCGCTCGTAGACCTCCACGAGATCCGGGACGTGCGACACCTTCGCGGAGATCAGTATCCGGTCATGTGCAAGTCCGGTCTCCTCCGCGAGCTCTGCGGAGCGGAGTGCCGACGCGAGCATCGCTTCCATGTAGACGTCTTTCGCCGTGCGAGGCGACCCCGCCGCCGCGTTCTCGTCCATGAATTGCGTGAGCAGGTCCTGGTCGAGTGATCCCCAGTTCACGCCAATACGGACGGGCTTGTCGTTGTCGGCAGCGAGACGGACGATCGTCCGGAAGTTCTCGTCCCGTCGCTTGCCACCCACGTTCCCCGGGTTGATGCGGTACTTTGCGAGCGCCTGGGCACACGCCGGATACCTGGCGAGCAACAGGTGGCCGTTATAGTGGAAATCGCCGATGACGGCCACGTCCACACCGCGATCGCGCAGTCGCTGCACGATTTCCGGCACCGCGGCCGCTGCCTGATCGTTGTTGACCGTGATGCGTACCAGCTGCGAGCCGGCTTCAGCGAGCGACTCGACCTGCTCGGCCGTACCAGCGGCATCGGCAGTGTCGGTGTTGGTCATGGACTGCACGACCACCGGATGCGCCGAACCGACGGGCACATTTCCGACGCGGGCGGTAACGGTCTGGTGACGGGAGGCGAAGGCCACGAGTGCTGTACAGGGCTGGAGACAGGTGTAATCTATTGCGGCTGGACGACCGTGTGGAGCAGATGATGCAACCGCGGTATCACGCAGCGCATGCGGACACAGATACCCCACGCAGGGAGCGATGATGGCAGACGACGAGCAGAACGCTGAACCGACTTCGCACGAGACCGTGCATCCCGTCGCCCCGCCGCCCCCCCGGCGGCACTGGGGCATGCGGTTGGCCGGCATCTTCATCCTCCTGCCAGTGCTGATTCTGGTCGGGTGGACGCTGGTGGCGCTCAACTGGAGCTACTCGACTGGATATCGGGATGGCATCGTTCAGAAATTTTCCCGGAAGGGTTGGCTCTGCAAGACCTGGGAGGGTCAGTTGGCCATCGGCAATTTTCCCGGGTCGGTGCAGGAGCAGTTCGAGTTCACCGTGCACAACGACAGTGTGGCCCAGGAGATCACGCGGCACATGGGCAAGCGCGTGGCACTCACCTATGAGGAGCACAAGGGCGCGCCAACCTCGTGCTTCGGCGACACCCGCTACTACGTCATCGGGGTGACGGCCACTCCGTAAAGGCGGCGGCACGAGGACGACGCGCCCACCCGGCATGCCCGCTATTGACCGCTCATTTCGTCACTGCTACGTTAGCGGCGGCCGAACTCGGTGGGTCCCGAGGGCGGCCTTCGTTCTCGCGGGACATCGGTGAGCCCGCGCTCTGGTACCGTCTGGATAGCCCACCCGCTGGCCAGATGAACGTTTCTCAGGAGTGGGACATGCGTACGACCGGCAAGGTAAAGTGGTTCAACGACGCGAAGGGCTTCGGCTTCGTCACCCCCGACAACGGGGAGAAGGATTGCTTCGTCCACTACAGCGCGATCCAGGGCGACGGTTTCAAGTCGTTGGCCGAGGGGGATGCTGTGGAGTTCGACGTCGTGCAGGGAGCGAAAGGCCCCGCAGCGGAGAACGTCTCGAAGGTCTGAGCCGCCGTCTCGCTGAAGGGCAATGAGGGCGGCGCATCGATCGATGCGCCGCCCTCGTGTCATATCCGTCGATTCTTCGGTGGGCGGCCACGCCGTGGGCGGGGCGCACTTTCCAGCGCATCGCGAAGTCGTTCGTTGACCACGGATCGAAGCGCAGCGAGGTCCACACGCACTTCCATCCGTCCTCCGGCGATGACAGCGGTGCCCTCCGAGAGGATCACTGCTTCCGCGATCTCGACAGCGCGTCGCACGGAGACGCCCAGCTCCGAGTGCAGCTCGCGGATACAGGCGATGCGCACAACTCCATCGTGAGGCACCCGTCTGGCGACTCCGCGAGTGCCGGCCTGCAGCTCTGGAATGCGGTTGGCTGACAGCAGATTTTCGACCCATTTCCGCGGCGCCTGCGCGGCAAGAGCAGCAATGGCAACGTCGTAGCTCCGCACAAAAAACTCCTATATATTTAGCTTTATATCTAAAACTCGTATTCTGCTGTATGAATAGGAATATTATTTAGCAACTCGTGGTTTGGAAAGGTCTCTCCCGCTGCTACGGCATCGGTGACGACTCTCACAATTGTGACGCAATGGCACGAATATGGACTACTCTTGCGTTCAAACCCTCTGTCCCTGGAGCTGACGATGATTCGAACAATACAGCGCACTGCCCTGGTCGCCGCGATGTGTACCCTGCCCCTGGCTGCACGAGCTCAATCATCGATATCCCTGTCGCTGGCAGGGGGCGCAACCGCAGGAGTGGGCAATCTGTACGATACCACTGACCTTGGATACAACGTGGCCGCGGGCCTCAACTTCGGCGCACGCAACCCCATCGGCGTGCGGGCCGAGATCGGGTACAACGGGCTGGGATTCAAGAACACGTCCACACAACTGCGGATTCTCACGGGGACGGCGAATCTCGTCTACAACCTGGCCACGACGGGCGATGCCCCGTACCTGATCGGTGGCGTGGGGGCGTACAACACACGCCTCGCCAATGGCAGCATTTCAACCGACAACACGGTGGCAGGCATCAACGTGGGCGGCGGACTGCGCTTCCAGCTCAGTGGCCTCAGTACCTTCTTCGAGGCGCGCTACAACAAGATGCTGGGCAACGGCACGGGCTACACCGACGGCCAGTTCATCCCCATCACCTTCGGCATCATGTTCTGACATGCGCCGCGCCGGGGAACCGAGCGTCTTACCCGCGCGTGCGTGAACGCCGCAGGGGCCTTGCGGTGATGGGATCATCAGGCCATGCATGACGGGGATAGCGCCCGCGAAGTTCCTTGCGCACCACGAAGTACGAGTGCTTCCAGAAGCCCGCGAGGTCGCGCGTGACCTGCACAGGCCGGCGTGCGGGTGATAGCAGGTGCAGCACAATCGGAACGCGGCCATCGCCCACTCGCGGGGTCTCGGTCACGCCGAACAACTCCTGCAGTCGCACCGCTGCCGCAGGAGCAGCAGGATCGCTGTAGTCCACGGGGACGCGGGTCCCCGTGGGCATCGTGAGATGCGTCGGGGCCAACGCGTCCACCAGCACGCGCTGGTCCCAGCTCAGCCGTTCGTTCAGGGCCGCCACCAGATCGATGCGCGCGACATCGGCACGGGAGCGCACGCGCCACAGCTGCGGCTCCACGAGTGCGGCCATCTCGGCATCGGTTGGCGCGTGCACATCCTGATTGATGGACGCAGCGAAGACCATGCGTTCGCGCAGCGCACGAGCGCCCTCGCTCCACGGCACCTGAATGGAGCCGGACTCGATGGCTTGGCGCACCACCGCGGCCACGGACTCGGGCCGCGGATCCCGTAACGGTCGAGCGCGAAGGACGATCGCTCCCATCCGCCGCCGCTCCTCCGTACGGACCACACCAGCCACATCGTCCCATTCAACGACTTCTTCGGTCACCGCGCGCCGCTCGGCAATCGCTCGCGCCACCGCGGGCTCGAGGCGCGCGGCACGACGCACGCGCGTATGACCAGCTCGTCCTTCGAGATCGGCCACCACAAGCCACTCGGCGTCCGCGAGTCCACCGGGATGCGCCAGCTCCACTCCCGTCCCGTTGGTGAGCAGGTATCGATGCCCGCCTTCCACGCGACGCAGTGCCACGCGATCCGGATATGCCTCCGCGCACAGCTCTCCCAGGCGCGATACATCGACGCGATCGGAGACTCCCACCCCCAGCTGTGCGCGCCAGCGTGCGGCCACGAGACGCACAGTGCGAATGCCAGCACTGTCATCCGGCTGCGCCGCGCGCGCCGCGAGCTCCACACGACTGGCCAGGTCAGGATCGAG
>JBBSVF010000055.1:0-14284 GCA_038233745.1 Gemmatimonadales bacterium | reverse complement strand
TGATCGTGTTCCTGCCGGTGCTGCTCTGGAATCGCGAACACGACTGGCTCTCCTTCCGATTCCAGCTCCAGCACGGTCTGGGCGCGCCGAAGGGGAGCGCTCTCAAGCGTGAGCTGGACCTGATCGGCGGGCAGCTCGGGCTCGTGTCGCCCATCTATTTCGGGTTGGCCGCGTGGGCAGTGGTGCGCGCGCTGCGTGGCGCGCGCGACGATCGACGCTTCGTGCTGGCGGTGGTGGCGGCGGGCTGCTGGCTGTTCTTCGCGTGGAGCGCGCTGCGACGTCCGGTGGAGGCCAACTGGCCCGCGCCGTCCTACATCGCGGCGATCGCGCTGCTGGCTGTCACTGTGCATGAGCGACGCACGCGGCGTTGGTGGCGTGCGGGCACGGTGCTGGCGGGCCTGCTCGTGGCGGTGATCTACATCCATGCGCTCGTGCCCATCCTGCCCCTTCCTGCGCGAAGAGATCCGTTGGCGCGCAGTGCGGGGTGGGCGGAGGTGGCCACGCTGGTGGAGCGCGTTCGCGCCGGGACTCGCATCCGCACGCACGTGGCCGCCGATCGCTACCAGGATGTGAGTGAACTCGCCTGGCATCTTCCGGGGCGTCCCCAGGTTTTTGCGCTGGGCCTTGTCGGACGCCACAATCAGTACGAGTTGTGGCACACCTTTCCGCAGGTGGCGCGGACCGGCGACGATCTCGTGGCGCTGCTCGATGAGCGCGACACTCGTCCACCTGCCATCGAGTTGCTGGCGCCCTATTTCACCGCGGTGGAGCAGGGAGCTCGCGCACCGCTCCTGCGGAACGGCGACACGGTTGCAGTCCGCCGGATCTGGCGGCTCTCGGGTTACCGAGGCGGTTGGCCGGCGCGAGTCGAGCCCTGACCGCGCTACTCCGCGCTGGTCGCGCCGGACCGCACCGACGCGAGCAACTCGCTGAGCTGATGCTGTTCCGCCACGGGAAGACCGGCGAAGGCCCGCTCCGTTGCGCCGTTCACCGGAGCGTCCAGGCGCGCCAGCAGCTGCGTCCCCTCCGGCGTGATGTGGCAGAGCACCTGACGCCGGTCGGGGACGGAGCGTTCACGCACCACGAATCCCGCGGCCTCCAGCTTGTCCAGCAATCGCGTGATGCCAGCGGCCTCCTCCACCATGCGGTCACGGATCGCGAGTGTCGGCAATCCGTCGCCGCCGGCCCCACGCAGAATCCGCAGCACGTTGTACTGCTGGATGGTTACGCCGGTGACCTCCACCACCTGCGCGATCTGACGCTGCACCACGGCGGCGGTGCGCAGCAGGCTCACCAGCGCCTCGTGGGCGGGAGACTGGAAGGGACGAGTCTGCCTGATCTCGTCGCGGATGCTTCTCGGTGCTGTCGCCATTGGTGGTCGCCCTTGTCAGAGACCTCCGTCAATCATATGCGAGGCAGGCGATTTGCGCGATATTATCCGATGACAGGCGTACGTGCGCTGTGCCATCTCCCCCTGACGGCTCACCGATGACCACCGTTCCGACAGATCTCGACAGCTATCTCTCCAGCCACGACGCGCGCATTCGCGACGAATTGTTCGAGTTCCTGAGAATCCCCAGCGTGAGCGCGCGCAGCGAGCACGATGCCGATACGCGCCGCGCGGCCGAGTGGGTCGCGACATCCCTGCGCGACGCGGGACTCTCCGCCACGGTTCACGAGACTCCCGGACACCCGGTCGTGGTGGGGGAATGGAAGCAGGCGGGCCCCGATGCGCCCACCATCCTGGTGTACGGCCACTACGACGTGCAGCCCGCCGAACCACTCGAGCTCTGGACGTCGCCGGCGTTCGAACCCACCATCCGCGACGGCCGTCTGTACGCGCGCGGATCGGTGGACGACAAGGGACAGCTCTTCCTGCACATCAAGGCGCTCGAGGCCCACCTGCGAACGCGCGGCACACTGCCGGTGACTGTCATCGTGCTCGCCGAGGGCGAGGAGGAAGTGGGCAGCGAGCATCTGGCGCCGTTCATCGAGGCGCACGCGGCCGATCTGGCCTGTGATGGCGTGGTCATCTCCGACAGCGCGATGTTCGCACCGGGCCAGCCGAGCGTGCTCTCGTCCCTGCGCGGGCTGGCGTATTTCCAGATCGACGTGCAGGGCCCTGCGCAGGATCTGCATTCGGGCTCCTACGGTGGCGCCGTGGTAAACCCGGCAATGGTGCTCGCGCGTATACTCGCCACCCTGCACGACGACCAGGGACGCGTGGCCATTCCCGGGTTCTACGACGCCGTATCGCGCTGGGATGCGCGCACCATTGAGGCGATGCGCGCGCTCCCCTTCGACGAGGAGCAGTTCCGCGCCGAGACGGGGGCCCCTGCGCTGGGCGGGGAGCGGGGATACACGGTGCTGCAGCGGTTGTGGACGCGCCCCACCTGCGAGGTGAATGGCCTGCTCAGCGGCTACACGGGAGAAGGCGCCAAGACGGTGCTGCCAGCGAAGGCGATGGCCAAGGTGAGCTGTCGACTGGTGCCGAATCAGGATCCGGCCATCATCGAGCAGCTCATGGCGGCGCATGTGGCCGCCGTGGCGCCGGCGGGGGTGACGGCGACGGTGACGCATCTGCACGGCGGCCGGCCCTGGCGCGCCCAGCTGGCCGGTCCCCTGTTCGAGGCGGCGCGGCGCGCGCTCGCCGCAGCGTACGGCAAGGAGCCGGTGATCGTCGGCGAGGGCGGCTCGATCCCCGTCGTCGGTGACTTTACCCGCATCCTCGGCGCGCCGGTCCTTCTGGTAGGTTTCGGCCTGCCCGGCGAGAACGCGCACGCGCCTGATGAGTGGTTGAGCGTGGAGAACTTCACGGTGGGCATGCGGGCCATTGCGACACTCTGGGACGAGCTGGCGAGGCACTGACGGCCGCCCGCTCACGTCATTCGCACACACACGGAACTTTCATGTCCAAGCTCGAAGCCACCCGCTGGATCTGGCGCGACGGCGAGTTCGTCGCCTGGGAGGACGCCACCGTACACGTCCTCGCGCACTCGATGCAGTTCGGGTCCTCTGCGTTCGAGGGGATTCGCGCGTACGAGACGGAGCGCGGGCCCGCCATCTTCCGGCTGGATTCGCATCTGCGCCGGCTCGCCGCTACCTGCCGCATCTATCGCATGGAGCTGAAGTATTCCATCGAGGAACTCACGGCGGCGTCGCGCGAACTGCTCGCGCGCAACGAAGTGACGTCGTGTTACCTGCGTCCGATGGTGCTGCGGGGCTATGGCGCAGCGGGAATGGTGCCCTTCGAGAGCCCGGTCGAGGTCTACCTCCCGTGCTGGCCGTGGGGCACGTATCTGGGTGAAGGCGCGCTGGAGAACGGGGTGAATGCGGGCGTGAGCAGCTGGCACCGTTTCGCCCCGAACACGATTCCGACCATGGCCAAGGTGGCCGGCAACTATCTCAGCGGGCAGCTCATCAAGATGGAAGCGCTGGCGAATGGCTTTGACGAGGCCATCGCGCTCGGCCCCGATGGACTCATCAGCGAAGGTTCGGGGCAGAATGTGTTCATCGTGCAGGGTCGCACGCTGTTCACCACTCCTGCCAACGGCACGCTGCTGCCGGGCATCACGCGCGACAGCGTCATCACCCTCGCGCGGGACGCCGGCTACGAGGTGATCGAGCAGCCGCTGCAGCGCGAGGTGCTCTACACGGCCGACGAGATCTTCATGACTGGTACTGCGTCGGAAGTGACACCCGTGCGAAGTGTCGATCGGATCACTGTTGGCGCCGGCGGCATGGGTCCGGTCACGCGCGAACTGCAGACGAGCTACCTGGACATCTGCCGCGGTCGCACCGCCGACGCGCACGGCTGGCTCACGTACGTGCGCTGATACCGAGAGACACACCGATGCTGACGCGCCACCTGCCTCAGCCCCGGATCAGAAACGCCACTCGCGGATGACGAACACGCCGAACTGGCTGGTGCCGCTGAAGGTCTGGCCAGCCAGCGTGGGCGGGTCGAGGATGTAGCGCGGGCTGAACGCCGCCTCGTACCGGAATCCCCGGGGTGTCCGGTGCTGGAAGGTGGCACCCGGCGGCGCGCACGAGCTGTTGGAGCTTCCCCTGCTGCTGCCGCAGGTGAGCAGGCCGGGCGTGACCACCAGCGAGACGAAGGTGCGCGGATTCACGTACTTGCCCGCCTCGATCTCGGTGCCCTTCAGGAAGACATCCAGCCCGCCCTGCGCGGCGAACACCGGAACGTCGCCTGGGGTGATGTTGAACACGTCGAGTCCCAGCGAGCGTGCGGTCGTTCCCTCCACTTCGTCCAACGCGACGCCGATCGCGATGCCCGCGAGGCGGGTGCCGGCCACGTTCAGGAGACCGCCGCCCTGTGTTGCGGAAAGCGAAGTCTGGTTGAACTGCAGCAGCGAATTGCTGCGCTCACCGAAGGCGAGATAGCTGAGCAGGTCGCTCTGCGAAAGCGGCGGTTGCGCGTCGCTCTCCAGCGAGATGCGTGGTGACTCCACGGTCCCCCCGATCAGCACGCGGATGTTCGTCGCGCCAGTGGCCTGCTTCACCTGATATTCCGCAGTGATCTGCAGCGTGGGGTTCAGGTCTGGCGTGCCGATGAACAGTGCCGACCCGCGCTTGATCTGGAAGCGCTTGCCCAGGAAGCTGTATTCGCCGCGGTCTGCATCCACGGCGCCGGTGAGGGTGAGTGCGTCACCCACCACCGACACGCGCAGGGGACCATCGGTGAAGATCTCGACGTTGGCATCGCGAGAGCGCACCCAGGTGTTGCGCTGCACCGCGAGATCCACGTCCACCTTCAGGTTCTTGAACATGGACGACTGCGCCGGAAACAGCTCGCTCTGCACCGCCAGGGCGGTGTCGATCACATTGAACAGGGCCGGATCGCCGGCGCCCACGAGCTGCTTGCGCGACTCCGGGATGTAGATCACGCCGTGCGTCACCGTCACCTGACCGCTGACGTACGGGGCCAGCAGCGAACCCGACGCACGCAGTCCGGCGTCGGCGAACACCTTGCCACGATCGCTGTCCAGCAACAGCGCATCGGACGCGGTGAGGAACAGGTTGAAGCTCGGCTCCCTCCAGTTGCCCACCGCCACCGTACCGGAAATGCGCACCGGTCCGTTAGCGCGGCCTGCAATGGAATCCACGTACACCGTATCGCCCGTCATCCGTACGCGGCCGTAGACGTTCTGCAGGTGCGTTCCCGAGGCGGCCACCCGGAACCCGACATCCATGAGCGTGATATCGCCCTGCAGTGATGGCTGCTTCAGCGTGCCAGCCACACGCACATTCCCCAGCGCGCGACCGGAGACGTCTGTGACGGCCGCCGTGAACTGCGGGATGAGACCGATCGGAAGACTGTCCGACATGAGCGCGACATTGATCGGGAGATCGAGCAGCCGCGACCCAGTCACGCCACTGAGCGCAAGATTGATAGGGATGGTGCCGTTGATACTGGCGAGTGTGCGCCCACTGGAGTCGACCGCGGTGGCGTCCGTCGTCAGCTGCTGATTGGCGTAGCTGAAGGTTCCGTGCAGCTCGGGCAGGTACTGCGCATTATAGGTTCCGCGCACGAAGTCCAGTCTCCCGGAAATCGACGGATCCTCCGCCGTGCCGGCTACATGGGCATCGAGATCCAGCCGGCCGGTGATGGCCAGATCACTCTGCAGCAGCTCGGCGACATTCTCTACCGCGAAGTCGGTGACCTGAAGATCGAAGTTGGCCACGCCCTTCGTGGGCAACAGCCCGTTGGCGTAGATGCGACGCGTGGGACCGCTGCGCAGTTCGAGGTTCACCACTTCGATCCCCGCCACCCCGAACCGGATGCGAGCGGGATGCGTGGTGCGCAAAGTCGTGGAATCGAAGCGGAGATTCACGTCGGCCAGACGCAGTTCGTTGTGAGCCTTGTCCATGGTGAAGTCGCCATTCAGGCCATAATCGCGCTCGCCACCCTGACGCAGACGCAGCGCCACCGTGCCGCTCGGCGCCGTGTATCCCAGCGTGCCGGCAAGACTGTCGAAGGCGAATCCGTAGATACTGATCGTGTCGGCCTTCAGGTCGAGATTCACGCGGGATCGTTTGGTGCGGACATCGGTGAGCGAGTACGTGGCCGCCAGATGGCGCGCCGCATTTCCGCGCACAATGAGCCCCGATCCCATCGCCGTCCCATCCACCGAGAAGCGATCGATGGAGCCGCGGATGGACCCCGACGCGCGCAGGGTGCCCGCCAGTACGCCGCGCGGAATCGCCGACGGGGTGTCCACCTGGATGCGCTGCACCGTGCGCCCCTCCACCACGCGGCTCACTTCCGTCTGGCGGTCCACGAGCACCGAATCCTGCTGCGCGCGCAGCAGCACTTCGGCGGCGAGTCGCGGACGCGGCGTCACGATACCCGTATCGGGACCCGCGCCACCAGGGATGTAGCGCGCGAAAGTGCCGAGCGAATCCACGGCAATCGAGTAGGTGAGCGCGCCGGCATGTCGCGAATCCAGGCCGAGCTGGCCCTGGACGTCGAGCACGGCGCCCGAGCCCTCCGCATGTGCGCGCTCGATGTTGGCCAGGCCATTGGCCAGACGTGCGCGCACGAGCAGCGAATCCACCCCGAGCGTATCGAAGGTGCTTGGCCCCATCGTCAGGGCGACGTCAGCATACATCGTGGCCGGCTTGAATCCACGTCCACGCGCGCGACCACCACCATTCAGCGATGTGGACGGACCGCCGATGAGCACGCGGCTCAGGTCAAGTCTCGTGGCATCGGCAACGACATCGTATCCGAGTTCCTTCGATACGAAGTCGACAGTGCCCTTGAGCGCGAAGTCGCCCCCACCGGGCAGCGAAAGGCGCGTATCCACCTGCAGCGCGTCGATCGGGCCATGCGCGTGCACGGGGCCGGTGGCGACCCCCTTGAATGGCAGCGAGGGCGCGAACTTCGTGATCGTCGCCAGCGCAATCGGCCGCGCCACGAGATCCAGATCCATCGTCTGCTGCTTCAGGGTGTGGAACGAACCGCGGCCCACCGCGCGCGAGAGGTTGCCGTCCTCGCGATGCGTGATGTCGATGTTCGTGGCCACCAGTTGCGTGGCACCATTGCCATTCAGCGTCGCCACACCGGTGAGGGTGCCGCCGAGAGGCAGGGTGGGGAACAGCAGCTTCACGATGTCCATCTGCAGTGGCGTCACGCGCACATGCAGGTCGCGGGCACTCACAACGACAGGCGTTCCGCTGATGCCCGCCACACCCTGCGCGATCACGTGACTGGTGCCGCGATCGTACGCGGCGAACGTCACGTCGGCATCGAGTTGCATCCTCCGGGCGGTGCCCGCGAACTTCGCGTGCCCAGACAGGACGCCCTGCCGCGGCGCATGAATGCTCGGTGACAGCGATTCGATCTGCTTCGTCGTGAGCCCCGTGAAGCGGAGGTTCGCGTCGTGGAAGTAGACCGTGTCCGTGAGGCTCACGCCAATGTCGCCGGTGAGATGTGCACCGCCGGTCCGCGCGTTTGCATCGCGGATCACGTAGTCCTGTGTCGCACCCTTCCACTGCACGGTGAGTCCGAGCGTTCCGCCGCCGTCCGCGGGAAACCGGTCGTAGAGCCAGCGGAAGTCCTTGAACCTCGCGGGACTCGCCGCGAGCGACAGGCGCATGTCGCCGTTGTCCATGTTGTAGCGGCCGTCACCCTTGAGCGCCGAGTTGGGCAGACGGACCGCGGCGCCCTTCCACCAGAGCGAGTCATCGTTGAACGTGAAGCTGCCGGTGAGCGCGCGGATCTCGGCGGCCGGTGGACGGAATGGGTACGCGTCCATGCTGAGCGCCGCCACCTGCGCGAACCGGTTCTGGAAGGCCGGGTCGGCGATGCGCACGAGCGGCAGCCTGGCGTTCACCTTCTCCAGCGTCACCACCTTCTGGAAGCCGTTCGGAACGCGGATGATGGCAAGCCGCGATCCACCGCCAAGCGCATCCTTCACCACGCTGTCTCGCGCACGGGCGGTGAGGCCGGCGCGCGGCGCCCACGGTGAGCGCACCGTGATATGCCCATTCAGGATCGTCGCGTTCTCGAGCCGCACGTAGCTGCCCCAGCCGGGCAGCGTGTCGCCGGGAGCGCGCTTCGGCGTGGACGGCCAGAGCACGCGATAGTTCCACTTCTCACCGGGTAGCTTGGAGATCACCACATCGGGCCGATACGCCACCACGTCCGTGAACTGCAGGCGGTTGGAGAGGAAGCTGCGGAGTACGTAGCGCCCCGAGATCGAATCGGCCTTCAGGAACGGGCGACCCGTGCTGTCCGTGATGTTCACACCCACGAGCGTGGCGCCCGAGAGCAGATTGCCGTGCACTGCCGCCACCTTCACGATGCCGTGCGTGTTCCCCTGCAGCACACCTACCAGGAAGCGGCGTGCCCGCTTCCGTCCGAAGTCGGTGTTCGACAGCACCCACACCGCCGCCACGCCGAGCACGGCGATCGCCGCGAGCACGGCAATCAGGCGGAAGAGGCGGTGAATCATCAGTAGGCCTGCCCGATGGACAGATGCAGCACGAAGCGGTTCAGGATCTGGCCGATGCCGCTCGATGTGCCGACGTCGGAGAAGGTGCGTGGGATGTCGAGCGGGATGATCTCCCGCTTGCCGTTTCGCACGACCTCGGTGACCACCGCGAGCTTCTCCGCCCGCGAGGGATTGAATCCAACGTCAATTCGAATGGGCCCGACCCCCGAGAAGTAGCGCACGCCGAAACCCGGGGTGATCGCGCCCGTGCCGCGCACGAGGTTGGCCAGCGTCGAGACCCCTTCGCCGAGCGGGTCGAGTACACGTTCGCCCACCGCCGCGCCGTCCACGAACACTGCGCCGCCCAGGTTCTTCATGATGGGAATCGGGAAGCGATACTCCACGCTGGCTTCGACGATCGAGGTGCCACCCAGCGGCCGCGGGGTGAACTTGTCGGTCCCGACGAGATGGTACGTATTGTCGTCGCTCAGCGTGGTGTCGCGCGCGGTGTTGGGATCGCAGAAGCGGATGGCGATTGTCGTGAGATCGCAGGGCGCTCCAGACGCGGTGGTGGCGTGCTCAAGGAAGCCCTGGGGCAGTGTGAGAACGCGCGGACCCAATTGATTCTCGCCGTAGCCGCGTACCGATTGCGATCCGCCGGCGTAGAACCGCTTTCGCGGATGCAGCACGGCCTGCCCGGAGGTGCCAGTGGTGCCAAGGGGGCGCACGAATCCCAGGCGCAGTCGGGAGGCCAGGACCGCACCCTTCTGACCGAACCTGGCGTAGAGGCTGGCCTCCGCCGCCGCGCGATTGTAACGATAGTCGGAGATCGTGAAGGCCGATGCATGCTCGAGATCCGCCCGGGCGCGATAGCCACGTGACGGCGCGAGCGGGTTGTCGCTGCGATCGGACTGCACAGTCACCTGCAGCGGCGACAAGCGCTGATGCGAGCGCAGTGTCGCGATGGTCGTGGTGTCGCACACGCCGAAGTTCACGCAAAAATACGGGCCGCTGGCCTCCACGCGTGTGACCTCGAACCGGTACGACAGACTGGCGGGCGCGCGAATCGCGAGAGTTCGCGTGAACGTCACATTACCGCCATAGCCACGATCGATCACCACACTCGGCACCGCACGTCGCTGCGCGAAGGCACCGATCGCCAGCGCGTTCCTCGGCCGCTGCAGGAAGGCGGGCTGCCGCAACTCGGCGCTCGTCTGCCAGGTGGGGAGCAGGAAGTCTGCGCCATCGCCGGTGATCGTCGTATCGACGATCTGCCTGCGGAAGATGCCCGTGCCGTTCAGCGATGGTGCGAACAGGTTCCCGACCGTGGCCGTGAGGTCCAGCCGGCGCGCACCACCGAGAAGGTTGTGGTGGGTGAACCGGCCCTCGGTCTGCACAAAGTCCACGGTATTGAACCCCACGCTCGTGCGCGCTTCACGAAGCGGCGCCTCGCGGACCACGACGCTCACTGCCTTCACACTATCAAAGGTCTGCGGCACGTCGAGCGCGGCGAGCTTGAACAGGTTGGACTCATAGAGGTTGCGCTGGCTCTCGAGCACCGCGCTGCGCTTGTAGAGATCGCCCGGTCGCAGGGTTAGCGAGTTGAGCACCGTTCGCGGGTCCACCTTCTCGGTGCCCGTAATGGTGATGTCGCCCACCGTGGTCAGATGGTTCGGCACCAGCCGGAAGGTCACGCGCGCAGTGCGCGCCGCCGCATCGACGACAGTGGAGGTATCCACAAGCGCATCGGCGTATCCCTGCTCCCAGAGTTCGTTCTGGTACCCCACACGCATCGAGTCGAGCGTGAACAGATCCAGCGGCTCGCCCTTTTCCACCAGCGTCAGTTGCCGAACGCGCTTCGTGCGCAGAATGGTGCTGTCGTACGCCACCGTCACGTCGGTGACGACGGTGGGCGGCCCTTCGACGATGTCGAAGCGCACTGCCACCTGCTTCTCGTTCGGCGTCGTCACCACCGTGTCGACTTGCGCCTCACGGAAGCCGTGCTTGTAGTAGAACACCCGGATGCGGAGCACGTCACGCTTGAGCTCCTGCCGGTTGAGATAGTGCCGTTTTTCGACGGCCCGCCAGTTCGTGAACCGGCAGATCGGAGCGAGGATGAAGCTCCGGCAGCTGGTAGCTTCGGTGAAGATGCTCGCCTTGAGCTGGTCGATGTCCACGCGTTTCGACACACCACGCAGCTCGAGCGACGCCACTTCAGGAGTGGGGTTCTCGTCGCTCTGGAGGAGCTGGGCTCGAAGGGGAGGAGCGACAATGGCGCTCGCCAGCAGGACGAGCGCCAATGGCCCGAGTCGACGGGACAGATGCATGACAGTGCAATCTATAGCAAAGCACGGGCCCCGGCAGCTTTCCCCGAGGCCTGTGCCAGGAGCGCTGGAAATCGCCGGGCCCAGCGCCCCTAGAGCCCTTCCAGCAGCTGATCGTTGTTGGCCGTGTTCGAGATGCGCTTGATGAGCCACTCGAGCCCGGCCTGCGGCGGCATCTGTCCCAGCCCGCGACGCAGCGTGTACACGTGTTCGAGCTGGTCTGGCCGGAACAGCTTTTCCTCGCGACGCGTCCCGCTGGTTGCAATGTCGATCGCCGGATAGATGCGCTTTTCCGCCAGCGACCGGTCCAGCTTGATCTCGCAGTTGCCCGTCCCCTTGAACTCCTCGAAGATCACGTCGTCCATTCGCGATCCGGTCTCCACGAGTGCGGTCGCGATGATCGTGAGCGAGCCGCCACCGGAGTTTGACGCCACCGAGCGCGCGGAGCCGAAGAAGGCCTTGGGCTTCGCCATCGCCTGCGCATCCAGCCCTCCCGACATCGTGCGCCCGGTGCCTCGCTCGGCGGTGTTGTGCGCCCGCGCCATGCGCGTGAGCGAGTCGAGCACGATGACCACATCCTTGCCAGCCTCCACGAGCCGACGCGAACGCTCCAGCACCATCTCCGTGACTTCCACATGCCGCGCCGCCGGCTGGTCGAAGCTGGACGCGATCACTTCGCCCACCTCCCAGCTGATGGCCTCACTCACTTCCTCCGGTCGCTCATCCACCAGCAGGATGAGCAGGTGCGCCTCCGGATGGTTGATCGCGATGCCCTCGGTGATCGCGTGCAGCAGCGTCGTCTTGCCCGCTCGTGCCGGCGCCACGATGAGCGCGCGCTGTCCATACCCGATCGGCGCGATGAGATCGATCGCACGGCGCGTGAGTTCCGGACCACCCTTCGCCGGACGCCCAGTCTCCAGAAACAGCTTCCGTTCAGGATACGTGGCCGTGAGCGTGTTGAACTCGGGCCGGCGCGCGCTCTCACCTGGATCGGCGCCGTTGATCGACGTGATTTCGATGAGTGCCGTGCGACCCCGCGGATCGCGTCCCGTGGGGCCTGCAATCTCGTCGCTCTTGCGGAGTCCGTACTGCCGGATGAGCTGCGGGCCGACGTAGACGTCGCCCGCATCGGCCAGGTAGCTCGCCCCGGGGCGGCGGACAAACCCGCCGTCGCGGGAGGGATCGAACCATCCGATCGTCTCCCCCGTCGCCACCATCGCGACAGGGGCCTGCTGCGCACCCTGCGGACGCTCACTCGGTCCGGTCGCCTGGCCGGGCTCGCGCCGCCCACGCCCCCTGTTGCGTCGCCCACGTCGGCCTGCCTGCTGCTCGCCTCGATCGCCACGGTCCGGACGCTCTCGCGGCCCGCGTGGAGCCCCCTCGGCGCTCCCCTCCGGCGATCGCTCGCTCACGGACGATTCGTGCTCCATCGGCCGCGGTGCCGGCTCGGTCGGCGCATCAGGCGATGATTCGCGCGGCGGTGCGGCCCTCTCGGGCACACTCTCGCGCGTGGTATCGGCGGGGCCATCACGGTACGGGTTGTCCTCGCTCACAGTCTCGGTTCCCACGGCTCCGTCTGGACGGGGGCCGCGGCCACGACGTGGAGGACGCCGGTGTTCGGTCATGCAGCTGTTGTCGGTCAGGGTGAAAGGTGAATGCCGTTCGGCGGTTCACCTGGTACTGTTGTGCGTGTTCGCTCCCGGACGCCTCTGCCCTGCGGCAACACCGAAGCCGACTTGCGCTCGTCGAACGTCGGTGCATGGCGCGCGTGACGCCACGGGATGACGGATATCTGCGTTTGGTCCCGCTAGCTCTGCATTGCTCGCCTGCCGGCGCGGATCCCTCACGCGGGGTCAGGCGATCACCAACAGCGGCGCGTCACGTCAGGACTGCTTCGGCACCCATCGACGGGCCACCGGATGTTCGCGCCTCGGTGCTCGGCGGCGGGTGCGCGATGGCGCCGGACCGCCGGACGCAACGAGTATCGCTTGTGAAACGCATTCGCGCAACCCGGGCTCACCCGCCGCCGGCGTGCGGAGTGAGGGTGCTGTCCAGCGTTTGCACCAGAATCACGATCCGTCGCACGAGCCCCACCATGCGTTCCACGGACTCCTGCTGCTCGTCACTCAGCGGGTCGAGTGCCAGCAACTGCGCCTCGGCCAGCAGCGCCGTGAGCGGGTTGTTGAGATCGTGCTGTGCCGCGCGCACCCGGGCACCGAGTGAGAGCGCGTCGTTCACGTCCGCGCTCCGATCCGAGTATTCTTCATCCATGGATTTCACCTCTCCCACTCTGGCCGACTCCATCGCCGGCGCCGTTCAGCGGTATCAACAGCAAGGCGACATCGCTGCATTGCTCGAAACTGTCAAGCACCTCGCCGCTGCGGCGAACGTTCTCGAACTGGCCGACGCCGCTGCACCCTGGCGCGACTTGCCGGAAGTCGTGATTCCGGTATACGAGCGCATCGTGAGCGAGCGCGCCGACGACGCACAGTCGATGGTGATTCTCGCGAACGCCTATTGGCTGACGGGTCGCGGTGCCGATATCGTCGGCAACCTCGCCAGCCGCGCGATCGCGGCCGACGAGGGCAATCGTGGCGCATGGCATCTGTGGGCACTCGCGGAGTCCGATCCGCGGGCTCGCATGGAGCGCTGGCGCACGGTCTCGCAGCGCTTTCCCGCCGATCAATTGGCGCGCGCCGCCCTCGCCGACAACGCCGCCAGCGTCGCCGGCAACGAACATGATCCGTTGGCGCTCGATCTGGCAGTCGCCACGTACGAGGGCCTCTGGGCCGAGGCCAGTCGGGACACCGAGCGCCGTGCGCTGGAAGAAACCATTGCGAAACTGAAGGGGTGGGTACTCTGAGGTCAGGCTGACTGACGATGTTCAGCGCCCATCGGACCCAGAGCCACGGCGTCGAGCAACCGGATCAGGTCGCGGGGCGCGTACGGCTTTCGCAGCGCCGCGCCAGGGCATGACGCCAGCAGCTTCGATGCCCGTTGGGAAAGATCGCCCGTCGTGAAGATCGTGCGCGATCGCAGGTGCGGCTGAATCTCCGAGGCCAACTCGAACAACACATCGCCGCGAGTGTCGGGCAGGCGAAGGTCCAGCACACAGGCGTCAAAGTGCATCTGCGAGAGCAACAGCAGGGCACGATTGCCGGAGAGCACCGTGACCGGAGTGTAGTGTGCCGCTTCGAGCAACACCGCGAGGGCGTTGCAGACGATCGGTTCGTCGTCCACCACGAGAATGCGGGGACGTACGGGATGCTGCAGCCTGCGAGCGTCGATCATCGGAGCCGGTGCGTCGAACTGCCGGTCGTATACGCTCCCGCTGCTACGTCGCAACGAGTCAATGCGTGTCCAGCCGGCAACGTGCACCGGGCTGATGCTGATCAGAGAGGGACGTCTGCCGTGCAATTCCCGGCACGCTGACCGCGCGTGCCAGGAAAGATGCCACTGCGCAGACGGTCCGACAATACTACTGTTGCCGACTCGCCTGCC